>NZ_JAWQUO010000058.1:0-18195 GCF_033446605.1 Iodobacter sp. CM08
GAAAGAAGTGAGGTGAAGGGCTTTATCTACAAAACAAGGTCGATGCCTTAAGGGCGCTATCAAGCTCACTTCACCTCGTGTGGTAGTAGCTAACCACCACAGGGAACAAGATACAAGGGCGCTACTTGCTGCGCCCAATATTGAGCAGGACGCAGCAGAGTATTTTTAATAAAAAAACCATCACCCTTTAATTAGCAACTTAAAAATAGTACTTCGCTAATAACAAGCCTGATTGCCGCTGCGGCAAGGCCCCATACACGCTTAGCGCATCGCCGCGATTGATTTGCCATTGCACGGCTAAATCAAGGGCTTTGAAATGATAGCGCGCTTCAAACCACGCCATATCGCTTGAATCGATTAGATCATGCCGCCACAGCGCCGCCAGCTCTAAAGAAGGCAGTAAATCTGGCCAACTGGCGTAGAGCATCGTCGCTTGTTGGGTATTTAACGCCTGCTTTGATTGCACATCGCTACGGTAACGCCAATAGTCAGATAAGGGCCCTTGTTGCAAAGCTTGCCATTCTGCCGCGTTTTTAGCGCCACCATCGTATTGATATTCCAAGCTTAGCGAAAGTTTATATGCAGATGTCCAAGTAAAACCACTACTCATGCGGTAAGTCATAGCTGGCTCTTTGCCAGCAGTTATTTCTGAATACAGCACCGTTGCATCATTTAGTAAGCCCGATAGATTAAAACCCAACTGCGGCTCGGCATCTGCTTCACCAAACACGAGTATTTGCCCAGCGAGGGAGGCTGGCCCCTGCTGGCTTAGCGCCAGTAAATAGCGCGTTTTGGGATTGCTTGCGCCCCAATCTGGGCTAAAGGGTTCGTGGCTGGCTTGCTCGGCCAATTTGGGCGCTAAAATTGCCGTGATCGCCCCACCCGACCATAGTTTTTGCCCACGTAGCATCACGGTGCCTTGGCGGTTTTCTCGTAAGCTAGCGGGGGCAACCGATACCACCGACCTTAAAGCACCATTACGGAAAAAATCACTCGGGTTATAGCCCTGCGCCACACCATAGCGGGTATTAATCCGGCCTAAATCCACAGCCCAATCAGGCTGCGGTTGCCAGCTGAGGAAAGCTTCTTTTAGAGTGTTGATTTTGCTTACAGGCCCCTGCCACCCTTGCCAAGCCAAATCTAAGCGATCAGCCAGCACCACTTGCCAGTCAGTGGCCAAGCTTTTATCTAAACGTAAATCAAACGAAAGGCATTGTGTAGCCTGCTCGCTACGGCCATTTTGCAAACGCGCCTGCCCAAGAGCACCTTCAATAAACCAAGCCATATCGCTGGCTTTGACTTGCTCCTCTTGGGTTTGATCGGCCAGCGCTAGGGCATCCAAATCGTTAGCCAAGGCGGTGTGGCTAATTAGCGCCAAAAATAGCCAGTATAGTTTCAACACGGCTTACTCCGGCTTAAAGCGGGGTAGATAGTCTTTTTGCAACCAGCTTTCTGGTACATCGCGCCAAGCAAAATCGCTGTTTCTCATTACGGTGACCCAACTCGGGTCTAGGCCATCAATAATCACCGTTTCACTTGGGCGCTCTACCCCAAGCAGCATTTGGTAATGCCTAAAATAAGCCGTTTTTAGTAAGCGCCCGCTTTCGGTGTAAAACAAGGATTTGACGGGCTGCTTGCTGGCTGCATCCAGCCACATTTCAATACGATGATACGTCACATCTTCTGAGCTGGCTTTTAGCGCCAGCTTGTAGCAATGGCGGTTTTTGCGCTCCCCATCTTGGATATCTTCTTCTCCCGCCAGCTCTGCACGGTAGTCTTGCGCCAGATTCACCGTGACGACATCGCCATTGGATGCCTGCCCCAACAGCCGCTGCTGTGGCGAAATCCGCACACTGGCCTTACTGGATGCGTCATAAAACCACAGATCATTACCATCTTTAAGCAGCAATTTGCCAGCATCCCTGATCGGTGCCACAAAGCGGATCAGATTACGATAACGCCCGCCATCGGGCCGAGAATAAATTGCCAAAGTGTTTCTATCGGTTTCTTTACCCTTACGGTATTCAATCAAGTTAGTAGTTAGCCCAAACGATTTACTCGGATTACGAATAGCATCGCTAGCGGCCAATAAAGCTTGCGCATCCAGCGCAGCAAAGCTGGCCGAGTGCAAGGCCATGCCTAAGGCAAGGACAAATATTTTTTTCATATAAAAACTCCACGTGTTTTGGCTGATCTGATGTTGCCCAATAGCCTTTGTTAAATTTAACACCCGTTTTTCTGCGGAAAACGCCGTGTTCTCTGTGGGATTGAAGGCGTGTATAGGGCTTCATCCCAATCCTATCAACTTAAGCAATCTGCCATTCGTAGGGCGGGTGCAACCCGCGAGTCATGCTGAAAAAAAACGCGGGTTGCACCCGCCCTACGATGTTTCAATGCTTGTAATAGTGCAATCCAAGTTGAAGCCTGTGGATTGGGCTTCACCCGCCCTACAAACACAAAGTGTGGTTCTAAAAAATTTTAATTAGGTCAAGTTTTGTATTTTGGCTGCCTAATTATCAGTGACTCAGGCATGGCGCAATGCTTCAACAATATTAAGTTTGGCCGCGCGACGGGCAGGCCACCATGAGGAGAGTAAGGCTACGCCCATCAGCCCAAGACCGGTGCTCAGCATCATTTGGCTTTCACCCCACACGCGTACCGTGAGCGGGATGGGATCGACATTACCAGGCGGGGTCCAAGTGAGGCCGCTGTGGTTCACGATCCACGCGATGCTTAAAGCACTGATTAAACCAATCACCGCCCCAATGACGCCTAATAAAGTGCCCTCACAGACAAACAAACGCCTAATTCCAGATTGGCGTAAGCCGATGGCCCGCAGCGTGCCAATTTCCACCGTGCGCTCTACTACCGCCATACTCATGGTATTGCCAACGGTAAACAGCACGATCGAGCCGATTAGCAGCGAGATAAAGCCAAAGATCGCGCTTAACATGCTGGTAATTTGCTCGTATTGCGGGTTAAGCGTGGCAAAGTCGTGCACTTCTAGCTGCTGATTTTTTAATGGGCCAGCCATTAACTGCGCTAAGCGCGCCTTGGCAGCGGGCATTTGGCTGGTGTGTTTCAGCTGCAGCACAATCGCGGTCACTTGCGGGGCAGCTGCGCCATACACCAAGCGCTGTGCTTGGGATAAATGCAGGGCGACAAACATATCATCCAGCTCTTTCACCCCTGTGCTTTCTGCCTTCACCACATTCAGTGCCGCCACATTAGGCGCGCCATGCGAATTGGCCGCCAGCATCTCGATTCGCCCCGTAGCTGGGGCAGCGGTGCTACCCGATAAAGCCAGCACATCGGCGGGTGCATCAGGGCCGGTTGATGCTTCTATGGGGGCAGCTTGTGGGCAATTTTTTACTTTAAGCACGCCACATAAGGCCAATACCCGCGCCACCCCCGTGCCAATCACCGCAGAATCGGGCGATGTGCCGGTTAAAGCAGAGACTTTAGGCTTTACCGGAAACTCATAATCATTCCAGCGCCTCAACACATTTTGGTCTTCTACTACCACTCCACGGCCAAATACGGTACGGGATACGCCGGCGGCAAAATTACCTGCAATACCACCCAAGCTTAAGGTGGGTGTAACCATGGTTAGCATTGGAGCCAGCACGGGGTCATTTTTTAAAGCCAGCACCAAGGCCGGATAATCAGCAATCCCGTAAGCCGCTGGATTCCCATTACCGTATAAGAAGTAATCTTTATGCTGAATCTGTAAGTGCCCGCTGCTTTGCACAAAGCCCGTTTGCAAGCCCAAATGAATATTCTGGCTATAGCCGCCAAACAACAATACCGACACCACCCCCACCAACATGGCCAATAAAGTGGCCAAGGAGCGGCGATAATTTCGCAGCAAATTACGTAAAGCTAATGTCAGCGTATTCATGCCATCACCTCTACTTTAGCCGGGGCCTGATTGGATTCGCGGCGCTCTATGCTCAGAATTCGGCCATCCCTAATAAACACAGCATCGTCAGCCTCGGCCAATACTTGTGGATCATGCGAAGAAAACACAAAGCTCACCTGATGCTCGCGCTGCATATGACGCATCAGCGCCAAAATCCCCGCGCCAGTTTGGCTATCTAAATTAGCAGTTGGCTCGTCAGCCAAAACCAGCTTAGGCGCGGTGGCCAAGGCACGGGCAATGGCCACTCGCTGCCTTTGCCCGCCGGATAATTGCCCAGGACGGTTTTTAGCCTTATCCGCCAAGCCCACCGCATCCAGCAGCTCCATCACACGCTTGTTCCTAATCGCACTTGATACATTAAGCATGCGTAAAGGCAGCTCAACGTTTTCAAAAGCGCTGAGCACCGGCAATAAATTAAAATTTTGAAAAATAAAACCTAGGTGTACCGCCCGAAAATCAGCCAAGGCATTATCAGATAATTGATCTAAATTTTGCCCTGCCACCAATACCTCACCCTTATCGGCTCGATCAATGCAGCCCATTAAATTAAGTAAGGTGCTCTTGCCGCTGCCTGATTGCCCAGCAATCACCGTAAAGCGGTTGGGATAAATTTCTAGATTAATGTCTTGTAAGGCTGGCACATCAACCGAGCCCAAGCGATAGTGCTTACTAACCTGTTTTAGTACGATCGGATACATTGAGGACGCCTCAGCTAAGGGAATGCATCTAATGTATGCCGACTGATTGCTTTATTTATGCCAATGAGATGAGGCGCAGTTCCCCCCGATAAAACGCTACTCAGCGCGATAAAATGCAGTACACCATTTACCAATCTAGGCAAAGCGCCGCAAACGCCGTTCCAGCCACAATAAAATCCAGTTAGATCGCCATCCTATCAACATAAGGATCTGTAGAATTTGTAGGGTGGGCGCATTTTTTGCCCACCCTATACGCATCAACTTAGCACTTTGTCATAGATTAAATAGCATCAACTTTCCCCATCCGTTGCCAAGTACAGGGCTTTTTCTTACGTTTGTTTTGCATGCACCCCGATGAGGTCAATACGCTACAAATCACTTTCAAACAACGAATAAGCCCGGTCCGATTTCCTATGTTGGCCCCCAAATAAGAGGCTTGCTCTTGGATCGCCTGAACTCCTTTTGTCAGGCTCCGCTCTGAAATAGCCCAGAGCCCTGTCAGTAAAATCCAGTGCTGGATCAGTACAATCAATAATTTAACGAACACTTCACAAAGAATCCGCCACTGATTTGCGCTTCTGGATGCCGCCAGCCCGCTTTGGCTTTTCCATAATTTAAATATCAGTTCAATTTGCCAGCGAGCACCGTATAAATTCGGTGCTTCTTCTGTGCTCAGCAGCGCTACGGGTGCATTACTGATCAATAACCACCAATCACACAACGCTAAATTTTTCTCGGTGGGCGTGCGCCCATGCTTTTTTGCATTGTCTTTGAGCGCTGCTCGCTGACGAGAAGCGGAAGCATCAGAGAGTCGAACCATGATCAAACGAGCGGGTAAACGCACTTTTGAGCCCACATAAACCTGATGCTCCGCATGGCTGACGTTGTTGGCCTTTAGTTTCAGTAAAATACTTTCTAAATCAATACTTTCGGCCTCTTTTGACGTTTGATAAACCAAGGTGCTCGGTTGCAAGCGCGAGAGCCAATATTCACCTCTATCTGCTTGTTCTCGCATGCGTGCTAAGTTGAAATAGCCGAGATCTTTTAAGTGTAAACAGCCTGCCTCAACCGCCTCATCCAGTAAGGGGCTGCGATTATCCCCATGTTTGCCTGCTAAAAGCTGAAGGCGGGCTCGGCCGCTATTTAAGCCATACATCAAGTCGATTTTAAGTGCGGCACTGGCGGCTTTTGAACTGCGACCGCCTCCTGTGCCGGGTAAGACCGCCGACAGCGACTCCGGTAGCGTAACTTGCGTGCTGTCGTGTACATAAACCTCGGTAAATCGGCGTGGGATAGCCCATTTCACTGGCTGATCCGCTTGAATTGCAATCCCAATTGCTTGTTCAATCACTTGCTTTAAAAAAGTCGTGGTCGTTTCATTAAACCGTTGATCCAAACCCTGCGGGCTGATCTTTAGCTGCTGGGCAGCGGCGGCTCTAGCCAGTGCATCTAAAGAACAGTCGGGTTGATTCATCCAAGCAAAGACGAGCGTGCGCAAAAAGTTGTCCCCAGTTAAAGCGCGCTGCCGTTGAATGAACTTGGTTTTTTTGCGATCTCCGAAGCGCCGTGAAAGATGCCTTGCATTGAGTCAGCAATCTTTGTGAAAATGGTCATGCGGCTTCCTTTTGTTTGGTATGGTTCTTGTTTCGGCAAAAAACTCTATCGTAACGAACAATAGAAGGCCGTTTGTTTTTTTCACCAAACTTTCGTTATCGCGCATGACATCGGCCTAAGTTGATGCGTATAGGGCGCATTTTTTGCCCACCCTACACAATGGTTTAAATCTTAAGTTGATAGGATTGAGTTAGATCAGCCCTAAAACTGCTAGTTGCAGCATTCGTTGCTATACAGAAACAGCGGCACCGAGCGCGGCAACGTCCTCGTTCTTCAAATCAAGCTTTTTGCAGGGGACGAGCATGAACTTTAAAACTTCACTTACTTTTCTGACTGAGCATGGCAATACGCTCAATGAGTTCCGCAAGACCACACGTAAGGAAGTTTTAAATTTATTACAACAATTGCAAAGGTTTAATGAGCCCATTACCGTATTTGCAAATGAAAATGAAGAACTATTAATCTGTTTATTATTAGAAATAAATGAAAAAGATAATGTTCTCTATTTAGAAAACACCCATCCAGAGATCCAAATCAATCCCGGCAGCAAAGCCATATGCGTTGCTGCACTAGGTGGTGGGGCACTGATTCAATTTGTAGTCGAAGAATTAAACCATGCGCATAAAAATGCTCGCCCAATATTGCAATCACCTATTCCAGATTCCTTAATTAAGCTACAGCGCCGCGAACACTTTCGCTCTAAAGCCCCCATCATCAATCCCTATCTTTGCACCTTACAATTAGGGGGTAAGCAAATATTGCGCATGCCTATTTATGATCTTTCCATGGGAGGGCTATCTTGCTGGCTACCTGCTGACCAACGTGCGCTCATTCAGCTCAGTGAGCCTTACATAAGCACACTCGAACTTGGCTCTTATTGTATTAATAATGCGCAAATCAAAGTGTGCGGCGTACTACCAGCAGAGCAAGGCAGTCAGCACGCTGAAGATCTTCTCCTTAGCGGCCTCTTTGTGAACAAAGATCATCAGTTTGATGTTAAATTACAGGCAGCGACCAGACAGCTAGAGCTAGCACAACGCAGCCTGCAGCCGTAATTGTTGCTGCATATAGATTACAAAAGCTTACGATCAGAAGCATGCTTTTATGCAAATCTCCCCAGCCAGCGATAACGATGCGCCTGCCATTGCTGCAATCCATATCCAAGCATGGCAAGCAGCATATATAGATATTGTTGCCGCCGATTACCTTGCCACACTCTGTATTAAGCAACGCACCGCGTCGTGGCGGCAAAAAATGGCCAAGGGAGCATCAACGATTCTGGTTGCAAAGCAGAACCATACCCTACTCGGCTGGATTAATTTTGCCCCATCGCACGATCAAGACGCATCTGCCATAGATGCAGAAATTTGGGCAATTTATGTGGCCCGTGAGGCTTGGTCTAGTGGTGTGGGGCGGGTATTACTCTTACAAGCTAAGGCGGTTTTAGCCGCGAGTGGTTTTCAGGCTTGCAGCTTATGGGTGTTTCCACAAAATAATCGCGCAATTAAGTTTTATACCGCAGCTGGGTTTGTACACGATGGTGCGGCCGCAAAAAGCTTTACACTTGGTGGCCAAGTGTTGCAAGAAATCCGCTACATCTGCCCTTTAATGACTTTAAAGACGGGCTGTAAGTAAAGTAAATTCAGTAATAATTTGACCATTTTGCTTAAGATCGGCAAAAATTGAAGCCAAGCCCTCCACAAAATAAGAAACAATATGGACTTCAGACCAAACAAGCCGCGATGGCGATGCTAAACACGCCCGATCAAACGCCCTTTTGCTGATCTGCTTCGCCCCAAGTGGTAAAGAAGCCTGTTTGGAGTATTGCCATGCTGTCCAATATCGAATTTAACGCACTCAAAGATCAAGGCTATAACCGCATCCCGCTGACGCTAGAATTATTTGCCGATCTAGATACCCCACTTTCTGTCTATCTAAAACTTGCCAATCAGCCTTACAGCTATCTTTTAGAGTCTGTAGTGGGCGGCGAGCGCTTTGGCCGCTATTCCTTTATTGGCCTACCTGCCCGCATCCGCCTCAAGGTAGTTGGCAACCTCACCGAAGTCATTTGCAATGATGAAGTGATTGAAACGCATCAAGGCAACCCGCTGGATTTTATTGAAACCTTTCAGCAACGCTATCGCGCCCCTGCCAATAAAATGCTGCCGCGCTTTTTGGGCGGCTTAGTCGGCTATTTTGGCTATGAAACCATCAGCTATATCGAGAAAAAACTCGCCAACACGCAAAAGCCCGATGAGATAGGCGCGCCCGATATCCAGCTACTACTCTCAGAAGAGTTGATCGTGGTGGATAACCTATCCGGCAAGCTATATTTAGTGGTCTATGCCAATACTGAACAAGACAACGCTTACCAAAACGCTGCCGATAGATTGCACACACTGCGCATGGCATTACGTGAGCCTGCCAAGATCCCATTACAAGGCCCAGCACCTAGCATAGGCGAAATGACATCTGGCTTTGGTGAAGAAGCCTTTAAAGACGCGGTACTCAAGGCTAAAGATTACATTATTGACGGGGATATCATGCAGGTGGTGCTTTCACAGCGCATGAGCTTGCCTTACACAGAATCGCCCCTCTCGCTTTACCGTGCCCTACGTTCTTTAAATCCTTCGCCTTATATGTTTTTCTACCATTTTGGTGATTTTCATATTGTGGGTGCATCGCCAGAAATCTTAGTGCGCCTTGAAGACGATACCCTCACCGTGCGCCCGATTGCGGGCACCCGCCCGCGCGGAAAAACTCGGCTTGAAGATGAGGCCTTAGCCGCTGAGCTATTAGCCGACCCAAAAGAAATTGCCGAGCACATTATGCTGATGGATTTAGGCCGCAACGATGCAGGCCGCGTGGCACAAACCGGCAGCGTAAAAGTCACCGATAAAATGCTGATCGAGCGCTATTCACACGTGATGCATATTGTTTCTAGTGTTGAGGGCAAGCTCAAACCTGGCATGAGCAATATCGACGTACTCAAAGCCACCTTCCCTGCTGGCACGGTTTCTGGCGCACCCAAGGTGCGTGCCATGGAAATCATTGCCGAGCTGGAGCCAGTAAAGCGCGGTATTTACTCGGGCGCGGTGGGCTACCTAGGCTTTAACGGGGACATGGATGTGGCCATTGCCCTGCGCACCGCCGTGATTAAAAACAAAACCCTCTATATGCAAGCAGGCGCTGGCATCGTGGCCGATTCCGTACCCAGCAGCGAATGGCAAGAAACCTTAAACAAAGCCCGCGCGGTATTACGCGCAGCTGAATTAGTGCAAGCTGGCCTAGACGCCTAATTGCCTACTTGCGTCAGGGCTATAGATACGTCCTGACGCACCGCACACCCCTCCCATACCACTATTCCCATATCCCTGACACTCGCAATCGGTTCGAGCCACCTATACTTCTAAGTGAACCCAAAGGCCTCCCTCGCATTAGCTCGCTATTCACCCCAAGGATATACGCCATGAAAACCATCTATTTATCATTTGTTATTGCCCTTAGCGCCCATGCCGACATCACCGTTCCTATGGATTTGGTCAGCGATAAAGGTAGCGTACAGTCTATTGGAAATATCGTGATTTCAGAATCTGCCTACGGCCTTGTTTTTACCCCCAATATCGAAGGCTTACCCGCTGGCGCACATGGCTTTCATATGCATGAAAATGCCAGTTGCGCAGCAAAAGAGCAAAACGGGAAAATGGTTCCAGCCCTCGCGGCAGGTGGACATTACGACCCACGCGGCAGCAAACGCCACGGCTCACCTTGGGGTGATGGACATTTAGGTGATTTACCCGCGTTGATTATTGGCGCAGACGGCAAAACCAATCAGCCCGTACTGGCACCCCGCCTTAAAATAGCCGACCTAAAAGATCACACACTGATGATACATATGGGTGGCGACAACCACGCAGATCTCCCTGCAGCATTAGGGGGCGGCGGCATGAGGGTGGCATGCGGGATTATTCCTAACTAAGTGTCACTTATTGATTGGGCCTGTTTTGCCGCAACAAACAGCAGGTCATTACCACAGCGCAAAACAATAGCGACCTCTGTAAGCAAAATCCAAAAATATTTTCCATATAGGCAAAAAATACACAAGCAACTAGCGGTGAGTGTCAGTAAAGGCCAGCTAAATTATTGTTATTTCCCCAACGAAACCTAGCTAACGCGCCACTTTTTGATAAAATTTATATTTCTATGTAGAAAAATCTTCTTACATAGTTTATGAATAAGTACGCTCATTGCTCACACAAACTTGCAAACGCATTCAAGTAGTAAGCAAGCTGATATGGGCTTATTTGAGACCAAAAGCACCATCTTGCACTTTTATCACTAGGAGTTTCAATTTATGAAAAAGCTTATTATCGCCCTTGCTGCTGCGTGTGTTGCCTTAACTTCTGTGGCTACGTTTGCTGAAGGTGTTATGAACAAAGATGGTATGACCCTGCAGAAAAAAGAAAACAAACATCACAAAGCAAGAAAAGACGCTAAAAAACATCAAGCTGAGATGAAAAAAGAAGCTCCGAAAGAAGAAATGGCGAAATAAACCAAGCTACGTTTCAAAAAAAGGCAAACACACTGTGTTTGCCTTTTTTATCACTTTTAAGATCATCGTTTCTGCCTAGAGTACTTAGTTTTACGCCCCCCTATCCTTGATTTAATGCCTGCAATCTAGACTCCCCGCCGCCTATCCGTATAATGAACACTCATTAATGCAGCCCTAAAAGGTATGGAATGAGCCGCTTGTTTTTTCCTGCGTATTTTGCCCCCCGCGCATGCCCCTTTTGCCGATGGCGTTGACCCTAGTCTCGCCTCATAAAATGCGCATCTCGGCGCAATACACTTAATAAATTCACAGGATAAAACCATGCTGCTTATGCTAGATAACTAGCATGCATGTTTTTCAGCATATAGCACCATCCACAAAACCACCTCAACCCCTCATTTTTACTAGGTTTCCAACTAGTGGCATCCACTCCCGTAGTGGTGCAGCCAAGTAAAAACAGGATAAGATACCGGATAACGCACCCCCGCCTAGCCCTTATCCGGTACAGAAATGCCCTCCCTCACAGATACAAAAATCCGCAACACCAAGCCAGGCGAAAAAGCCATCAAACTAAGCGATGGGCTAGGCCTATATCTTGATATACGACCAAGCGGCCTAAAAATATGGCGCTATCGTTATTGGCTTACCCCTAAAAAAGACGGGATTTATACAATCGGCGAATATCCACGAACCACACTGGCGGAAGCACGAAAAATACGTGAATGGGCTAGAGAGCAAGTTAAGCAAGGCATCAACCCCACCCATGCCAGAGCCTCAGAAAAACAGGCCCTACAAGAGGAAAACGCCGAAACCTTTGCGGTGATCAGCCAAGAATGGATAGAACACAATCGCAACACCTGGTCGGCAGGATACTTAAAGCAGGCACAAAACTACCTAAACAGAGATATCTTGCCGCAAATTGGTGCCACCCCAATCAGAAGCCTCAAGGCGGCCTACCTATTAAAACTTATCCGTGAGGTGGAAGAGCGTGGTGCACCATCCGTGGCGGCGCTTATCCGCTTATGGGTTGGCCAGATTTGCCGATACGCCATCGTTACGCTAAGAATTGAACACAACCCAGCAGCAGCGCTGAGTGGATCACTTAAACGGCAAACAGTGCGACACAATCCCCCGCTTTCTAAAAACGAAATCCCTGTGCTGCTAGCGGCCATGACCCAATATGGCGGATACCGAGGCACTGTGATTGCCATGCGCTTAATGATGCTGACCTTTGTCAGAACCATTGAACTACGCAAAGCAGAATGGGCAGAGTTTGATTTAACCACGGCACAATGGCGGATACCTGCCTCACGCTTAAAAATGAAACATAAAATGAAAGTGGGCGAAGTCCATATCGTGCCCCTAGCAAAGCAGGCCATAGCATTACTTCGTGAGCTGCACACCCTATCTGGTGGGCAAGCATTCCTGTTCCCCAATATGCGCTCCGCCAACGAATGTATGACAGCAACCACAATCAACAAAGCATTGGAGCGAATGGGCTACGCAGGCCAATTTTCAGGCCATGGTTTTAGGTCTACGGCATCAACCCTGCTTCACGAGCTAGGCTGGCGCTCTGAAGTGATTGAAAGGCAACTGGCACACGCAGAGCGAAACGAAGTAAAAGCCGCCTATAACCACGCCGAATACATGCCAGAAAGAATAAAAATGATGCAGGAATGGGCCGATTGGATTGATGCACTGCCACCAGCGCCTGCCCCTAAATTAAAATAAAACATCAGGCTATCCAAGCCAAATTACATCGACTAACATCAGGCAAAGGTTTATAATTTTTATTAATTTATACTTTTCATAAACCAAATCATGGAGAACTAACATGATCGGTGAACGCCTTTTACGTGCCCGAGCGGCGGCTGGCCTATCTATGGAAGCACTGGGCAACCTTGTTGGCGTAAGCGCCAACATGATCAAGAAGTACGAACACAATCAAAGCATGCCTGCTTCTGGTAACTTAATAAAACTAAGCAAAGCCTTGGGTGTGCGCAGCGCTTATTTTTTCCGCCCCGTGAAAGTTGAACTATCGGGCGTGGAATATCGCAAGCGATCCAGCACGCCAGCTGGAATCTTAAAACGAATTGAAGCCGATGTATTAGACCAGGCAGAACGCTGGCAAGAGCTGGCCAATATTTGGCCTGTGTTTCCCGTCGCCAGCTTCTCCATCCCCTCGCAGCTACCCGACACCGTAGCGACAATGGATGAGATTGATACTTTTGCAGATCAAGTACGAGCAGCCTGGGAGCTTGGATCTACCCCCGTTCATGACTTGATTGATGTTTTGGAATCACAGGGCATCTTAGTCATCATCACCGAGGTTGATGAAATGGCTAAGTTTGATGGGCTGCAGGCCACAGTTGCTAATCAGCCGGTCATTGTCGTTTCCGCCAACTGGCCGGGCGACCGTCAGCGGTTCACCCTAGCTCACGAACTGGGCCACCTACTTTTGCATGGGCGCTTACCGCCAGAACTAGACGAAGAGAAAAGCTGCAATCGCTTTGCCAGCAGCTTTTTATTACCTGCAAGTGCGATTCGCCGGCAATTAGGCACACTGCGAAACAGAATTGAAAACCAAGAACTGTTTCTGCTAAAGCATGAATTTGGTTTGAGCATGCAAGCCTGCTTATACCGGGCAAATAATCTTAAGATTATTAATGATCAAATTCGCCAATCGATGTTTATACAGTTCTCTAAAAATGGCTGGCGAAAAAAAGAACCAGGGGCCGAATACCCAAAAGAAGAAACTCGGTTATTTCAGCAGTTAATTTACCGTGCTCTAGGTGAAGGTATTATTAGCGAATCTAAGGCCGCTGAATTATTAGGTATTTCTTTGATGCGCTTTCATCAAAGCCGAAAACTCGAGGCTACTGATGCAATTACTAATCAGTGACGCCAATATTTTGATAGATCTGGAGGAAGGAGAACTGCTCATCACCTTCTTCCAGCTTCCTTACCAGTTTTGCATCCCAGATATTCTTTTTTATGAAGAATTAGAAGAACAACACGCTCATCTATTGGATCTGGGGCTGTGTATTGGAGAGTTGAATATCGACAGCATGCTCTATGCAGAAAGCTTAATTAACAAAGCCGTTGGGCCAAGCAGCAATGATTGCTTTGCTTTGGCTTTATCAAAACAAGAGAAATGCCCTTTACTGACAGGCGACCGAGCGCTTAAAAAATTAGCCGAAAAAGAATCGGTCATTGTCATGGGGACAATTTGGGTGGTTGAGCAGCTAGTGACGCATAGCATTATTTCAAAAGCAGATGCTGAAAAATCCTATGCCAAAATGAAACAAAATGGCCGCAGATTACCTTGGGATCTTGCGCTCCAACAACTCAATGAACTGCCAGATTAAAACCCCCAATTATTGCCATTTGCATTAAGCCAAGGTAAAAAATGAATACCAATAACACATGCCCCTTATTAAAAAACTCATATGGATATGGCATTTACGATGAGACATTGATAAAAACTATGAAATCAATAGAAGGCAATGGCCAAATATCTTGGGGATAAATACAGAATAAATGGCTCAAATCGTGCTTTTGCTCGCAGGTTAATCACCCCTCAAAATAATCCTAGGTAGAAGTAGCCCCCCCTTGAAAAGCTGTATTGAGTGCCTTGCAATAACAAGCAAGCAATAAGCATATTATGCAAGCTTTTGTAAGGGCATTTTTTATCGTTTAGCGCCATATTTGGCGGGGCTTGAGCCTTCCTCATGCAGGTGCATAAAAAATAGTGGGTTAAGTGGGCAGGCGTGGCGGGGTCACGAGGGCGCGCGCTGGGGGCTGAGGGCTGATTCTTCTCAAAATGTAGGTGAAAAAAAGCCCGCGCTTGCGGGCTTTTTACCGACTACTGACTTATGTAACGATCTTGCTCTTTAATGAGGCGGTCATAGTCTGCCCTTTCATAAGCATCTAAACATTTCATAACGGTAAGCTCTTGCCCTGTTTGTTGACCAACAAGCTTACTTTTTTTCAGATACGCATCAAAATACCCTCGCACCTTTACATAAGCGGCTTCATCATCATGGCCGCCAAGTTGGAAGTATCCTCCCATAGCGAGGCCAGCATCATTCTTTAATTTCTCATTTGAGCTTAGGCAATATGCAAGCCCCCACTTCTTAAGAATGGTGCGAGTCTCTGTCATTTTATTACTTGAAATCGCCATTGCTGGGTAAATAAATAAGATGATAACTATCAGCTTCTTAATCATTTCAACTCCCAAAAAAACACATCAGTTGTTTTTGCATTGGGTTGATCTGGGTGCATAAAATAGCAATGATCACCGCAATCCGAACCATTCCAAAGAGTTACATGCCCCGATGCATCGCCCCAACCGGATACCGTAAATATAAGAATTCCATTCTTTCCTTTAAAATTTTCTGATACGTCTTTTCCATTCGGTTTTACCGTAACATCAGGGCTACCGAAATTAGCCCTAACAAAAGAAATCATATCTTTTACACGTAACAAATAATTTTTATCATCACCACCTTTTACTTTATAGCCTGTGGCCCCTTTAGTTATAGTTACTCCGCCATAGTTGAATGAACGACTTAAACGAAGAGCACATGCATTTGCATAACCAGTAGGATTGGTTTTAAAGAGTTCATAAGCATTACCACCTACTAATTTATAAACACTTGGAGCATCCATATGCACTGGATACTTTGACCAAACATCTTTAAATTTAGGTCTATTGACTTTAATTCTTGCGCTTTGATTACCTGCTGTTGCTTGTATTTGTCCCATTTTCAATCCTTAAGCTGTAGCATAAATTTCTACCGAATGATCTTTTAAAGCATTCATTATTTTGGCCTTCCCGTCGTCTTGCACAATAGCGGTCAATGTAATTTGAGCAACACCATCTGCAAGTTCATGCTCATCACCACCGCTAATAATGACCTCTACAGATTCACCCGCTTGGTAATTTAAAGTTTCCACATGCACATTTATATCTGAATAAAATCTAGATACATCAGCAAGAGGGGTTTCGTCCTCCCCATAGCTCCAATAAATACGCTTAATTTCTTTTTCTTTAACAATAGGGCTTGCCAAACTTGATAAAGCAGCCGCAATAACAGCAGGCGCTTTGCTCTTAGAAACTGGTAAAGCAGCTCCGCTAGGAGCCTCAATCATTACATCCTTTTGAGTTGCGATAAGCGTCGCACCACACGACGTTAGCATCCCCTCAACTGCAACATTCTTCCCTAAATATGAAACGCCCACGACTCCTGCAACAATAACAAATTGACACTTACACTGTGGGCAAACGCCTTTATGTCCCACACCTGCAGCAGGTTTTCCATAAATATTAATACTTGCAAATCCTTCAATAACTGTACCACCATGCGAGGTAGGATCACCCTCTCTTATTATTGCTTTAAGACCCATTTAATGTTCCTCAAAAGATAATCACTTATTCAAATTGATTAAACTTAAAAAATGCACCCTATTAGTTCAGTGACACGCTTAAGTTACAGGATACATATACAGCATCTTTAAATTTTAAATAATTATTTAAATACCTTATTAAGGGCATATTCAAAAAGCATATAGATAACTTACACCCAAATATTCAATCTAGATGAATTAGTTATTCAGATAAAAAAGCCCGCGCTTGCGGGCTTGCTGTTTACTTGGGTTTGTTTACGCCAGTACGTAAGGTTTGAAGCGGATCACCTCTACCCCTAGCCAGTCGTTTAACTCCTTCATCCGCTCCTGCAAGGGTTCAATCTCGTTATACGCAAACACGGTAGCCGCCTTCTCTACGTCACCCAAGCCGCCGGTGTTGTTGGGGATGATGCCCATCAGTTGCGCCGGTACGCGGTGGGCGCTTAGCTGGTCGTCTCGGGTTACGTTTTTGATGTTCCAGAAGTCGTCCTTGGCCGCTACTTCTGAGATGGGCAAGATTTGCATGCCGTCTTTCTTGCCGCCAGGCGCGTACACCATTAGATTTTTAAAATTACCTGGGCCTTTGCTTTTTTGCAGGGCTTCACGCAAATCGTCGATATAGCTTTCGTTCTGGGCGGCGTCTGTCATGTACAGAATAAAACCAGCATGGCTGCCATTTTCAAAATAGCGACGGCGAAAGAGCGTGGCGGATTCATTGAGCCAAGTTGAATTAAGCGCCGATAGGTATTCAGGCAGGCCGTAAATCTCTTGATTGATATCAGGCTCGAGCAGGTGAAACACCGCCCCCTGCTGGAATTCATACTCTTTGGCATAATCCAGCACCTGATAAAAACCGCCCTCTTTTAGCCCGACGCGCATATATTTCGCCAGCGCGTGCGTGAGCTTAAGCACCTTGCCGGTGCGGCCGATATTTTTTTCTAAATAGGCATTGCCAAAGATCAGGTAATCCAGCGCAAACTTTGCAAATTCAGTGCGGCTTAATAGCGGGTGCGGGATAAAGGTTTTAAGCAGGATGTTGCGCTTAACCTGAATGGGGCTGGAATGGTGAACGGTGGCGCGGTAAGTTTTAGCCAGCCCATCAAATGACATCGGCGGCTCGTACCATTTGCCGTTGTTGTTACACTCAAGTAAATCCAATAACTCTCGGCGATCAAGCACGGCGGAAGGCTCGCCAAAGGTGAAGGCGACCGAGCCGCTGGCCGCTGGATTAGGTGCGCTGGCCAGCATGGTTGGTTTAGGTAGATACGGTTTCTTTTTCATTTAGCACATTTCCATAAAGCTGGAATTAGTCGAGTTGGAGCCTTCTAGCGGCTCATTGAGTAGCGCGTGCATACATGCCCAGGCTAAGTCGGCGTGGCTGACTTCTTCGGAGCGGCTGGCCG
The DNA here is from genome assembly GCF_033446605.1 of Iodobacter sp. CM08. Classification (NCBI taxonomy): domain Bacteria; kingdom Pseudomonadati; phylum Pseudomonadota; class Betaproteobacteria; order Neisseriales; family Chitinibacteraceae; genus Iodobacter; species Iodobacter sp. CM08. The sequence continues at coordinate 17,599 of NZ_JAWQUO010000058.1, forward strand.
AGTAAGTCACATGCCGCCCGCTGGTCGTCATGGTTTTTTGAATGGCCATAAATGCGGCGGCAAGATCCGTCCAGCCCGCGTCAAACTCCAAGCGGCCATTGCGGATCACGTCTTGGGCCTTCATCACTAAGCGCGCTTTCATATCCACGCTGTAATTGATGGCCTTAGCCGCTGGGTAGAACTGTTTAACCAGTTGATAAACACCTTGCCCGATGCCGGTGGTATCGATGCCGATATACGCCACGTTGTATTGGCTGCAGATCTGCTTAATGCCTTCGGCCTGCGCGGCAAAATCCATGCCTTTCCATTGGCGCTTTTCTAACACGCGGAACTTACCACCAGGCACCAGCGGCGGGGCTAGTACGATTAAACCGGCGCTATCGCCAGATAAAGCGGGATCGTAGCCAATCCACACAGGCCAATAGGCAAAGGGACGCGGGGCAATCGCCTTAAAGTCTTCCCACTTTTCCCAACTATCAACCATGCACTTTTGCAATTCAGCCAGCGGAAAAATGCTGGCGCTATCGTCGATAAATTCACACATCAGCAAATTTTGATAATCGTTGGGGTTGTATCGTTTTTTGATCTTGTCCAGAT
>NZ_JAWQUO010000059.1:0-17502 GCF_033446605.1 Iodobacter sp. CM08
ACAGCAGGTTGGAAATTAGCGCATGCTTGATGTGAAGAACATCGGAAAGCCGTGTGCGGGAAAATCGCATGCACGGTTTGATGAGGGAGGGTAGGTGAAAACCTGCTCTCTACTCTACCACAATGCCAGAAATAATCACCGAGATTGAAATTGTGATGGCAAATTGCTGATACATCACCCCCGTCATGCCGCTCATAAAGGCCACGGGCAAAAACACCGCGCACAGCACCAGCACAATCGCTACTACAGGGCCGGAGACTTCCTGCATGGCTTGAATCGACGCGTCTTTGGCGGCGCAGCCAGTCTCGCGCATAATCCGCTCGACGTTTTCCAGTACCACAATTGCGTCGTCCACCACAATACCAATGGCCAATACCATGCCAAATAAGGTGAGCAGATTGATAGAAAAACCAAACATGGCTAAGCCGGCAAAAGTGCCGAGCAGGGAAACCGGTACGGCAATGCAGGGAATCAGCGTGGCGCGGAAATTTTGCAAGAATAAATACACCACGCAAAACACCAGTACCATCGCTTCAAGCAGGGTGGTGACTACTTTCTCGATTGAGGTTTTAACAAATTTAGTAGTGTCGTAAGGAATGGCGTAGTCCATGCCCTGAGGGAAACGCGTAGAGAGCTCCTGCATTTTGTTGGCAATGGCTTTGGATACATCCAGCGCATTAGCGCCCGGCTGGGCATAGGTCACTAGCCCTACGGATGGTTTGCCATTACGCATGCCGGAAATATCATAATCATTGCCCCCCATTTCTACACGAGCCACGTCTTTGAGTCGGATTTTTGCGCCATCGGGCATGGATTTCACAATAATCGCTTCAAATTCTTTGGGATCAGTGAGGCGGCCTTTTGCGTTGATGGTGTAGGTGAAATCAACCGGATCATGATCTGGCTCTGCCCCCAGCTTGCCCGCTGCAAATTGTGAGTTTTGCTCCTGCACGGCTTTTACCACATCGGCAGGCGTAAGCTTGAGTTGGGCCAAGCGATCGGGCTTTAGCCAAATCCGCATGGCGTAATCGGTGCCGCCCATCATATTGGCATCCCCCACGCCGGGGATGCGTTTTAGATCATCCAGAATATTGAGTAAGGCGTAGTTGGCAATAAAGTTACGATCATATTGGCCGGTGGGCGAGCCTAAGGAGATCACCGATAGCACTTCGGTGGATTTTTTTCTAACGGTGACGCCTTGGCGTTTTACCTCGTCTGGCATTTTAGCGAGCGCCGCTTGTACGCGATTATTAACATCAATGGTGGCTTGGTCGGGATCGGTGCCGATAGCAAAATAGACATTCATGCTCATTTGCCCGTTGGCTGCCGATTTGGATTGCAAATACAGCATATTATCTACGCCGTTAATTTGCTGCTCTAGCGGAGATGCCACGGTTTGGGCAATGGTTTCGGCAGTGGCGCCTGGGTAGTTGGCGCTCACGGAAACAACGGCCGGCACGATATTGGGATATTGCTGAATGGGCAGAGAAAACATGGCGGCTAAGCCTGCCAGCACAATCACAATTGAAATCACCGTGGCAAAGATGGGCCGGTTAATGAAGAATTTAGAAAACATTTAGCCCTCCTTTTTAATGCTGACTTGTTGCCCCGGGCGTACTTTGACTAAGCCATCAACAATAATGCGCTCACCCGCTTTTAGGCCAGATTGCACGATCACTTCGTGTCCTATGCTTTCCCCTAGCTGCACTTTGCGCGATTCAACGATGTTTTTGTCATTGAGCGTCATAACGCGTTTTTCCGCTTGCAGCTGAACAATGGCGCGCTCTGGAATGGTGATGGCTTGCTGGCGAACGCCATGGTCTACAATCACGCGTACAAATTGGCCGGGTAGCAGTGTGCCTTTGGGGTTATCAAATTGCGCCCGCATATTGATGGTGCCAGTAGCCGGATCAATGCGGTTATCCTGAAAATTGATCAGCCCCTTTAAGGGATAGGCCGTGCCATCTGCCAGCATGATTTGGGTGTTTAATTTGCTGCTTGAGCCGGATGCCAGTGCTTGGTTAAAAGCCTGATGATCTTGCTCTGCTACCGAGAAATTGGCATAGAGCGGTGATATTTGCGAAATAGTAGTGAGTGGCAGTGGCGAGCTGCTGCTGATCAAGCTGCCTTCTGATTGCGCTTCTTTACTGCTGATGCCCGCAATAGGGGCGGTGACTTTGGTGTAGCTTAAATTAAGTGCGGCGGTTTTGAGCTTGGCTTGCGCCGTTTGCACGCTGGCCTGTGCCGCGGCAAATGCGCTGATGGCATCATCGTTGTCTTTTTTAGAAACCGCATTCTCTTTAAATAGCGGGGTAATGCGATCTTTATCCGCTTTGGCTTTATCTAACATGGCTTGCTGCCGAGCTAGCTCCCCTTGGGCTAAATCCAATTCTGCTTTGTAAGGCTCTGGGTCAATCTCAAATAAAACCTGCCCTTGTTTGACTGACAAGCCCTCGGTAAAAGTGCGCTTTAGCAAAATGCCGCCAACCTGTGCACGCACTTCCACATCTCGCACGCCGGAGGTTTCTCCGACAAATGTTGAGCGCATGGCAATATCGTGCGGCTGGATCAGAAGTGCCGTCACTTCCGTTAGAGGCGTGGCTGTGAGTGTGGGTGCAGAGTTGCAGGCGCAGAGGAGCAGGGCCAAGCAAAAGGGAAGCGCTTTGGGTGTGTTGGGCATTATCGAACTCTCGTTGCAAATAAAAAGCCCCGTGAACCGGGGCTTGCTGACTGACCAAAAGGGGCGAAGTAATGCTGAGTGGCTGGCTTGGGTTTATCGGTATTCGGTGCGCTTAAGCCGGCCTGGGTGCATATCCGCCGGCGTGACTTCCCCTGATTTAGCTTCCTTTGCCGCTGAATGTGGCTTGCTGTGGGCTTGTGCCTCCATGGGCGGGCGGGCACGTTGCGTGAAGGGAATAATTCTCGGCGTTTTAGTGGGTGATTTGGCTTGAGCGTGGTTTGTTTGACTTGGGTTTGCGGCTTTTTCCGAATGAACGTGATTCATTGCTGGACGGCTTGGCTCTTTAAAGGGAGTCGCACCCGCTGCGCTGGCAAAGGCAGAAAGGGCGAGGCTGGCACTGATGGTGAGGGCAAGAATAGATTTGTTCATGGCTGCTTTCCTGTTAAAGGTGTGGAGCCATTAAACCGTGCCTATGTAAACCGCTTGATGGCTTGGCGGCTCTTTTTGTAAATGGCGTGTAAACAGCGCTCATTTGCTGTCGTTCCCTTGGGGGTGGGCGGGTTATGCTCTTATAGGAAACAAGATATGCGTAGCGTAGGTACATAGCTGTGCCCGTGCGGTAGTGTCATGCCTCTTCGTATAGTGCCAAGCCAATGGCATATGCGGCGTGTAGGGCGGGTGAAACCCGCGAGCAATACTGAAAAGTACGCGGGTTTCACCCGCCCTACGATGATTCGGCGCTTGCTAATATCTCTGGCTAGATTATGGCAAACGCCTACCTTGATGCGCGTAGGGCATAAAAACATGCTTCTTACATTTGAGGCGGGAGTTTGAAATCCGCATATTTAAAAAATATTGTGTCTTCGTGGACGCTTTTTCCTTGCATGGATTAAAGCGCGTTGTGATCAAAAATACTGAGGTGGTGAATGAGCGCACATTTAATTTTGGTGGATGATGATGCAGATTTGCGTGCGCTACTTAGCGATTATTTAGTGGCTCAGGGCTATCGTGTCACTGCGGTGGGGGATGGCGATGCCATGTTGACGGCTATGGCGGCGGTGACGTTTGATTTGCTGATTTTGGATATCATGCTGCCGGGGGAAGATGGGCTAACGCTCTGTCGTAATTTAAGGGTGAATTCTCAGCTGCCCGTGTTGATGCTTACGGCCCGTGGCGATGAGCTGGATCGAATTATTGGCTTAGAAATGGGCGCGGATGATTATCTGCCCAAGCCATTTAACCCTAGAGAGCTCTTGGCGCGCATCAAAAGTATTTTGCGCCGTGCTCCTGAATCAGCGATGGCGACCAAGGCGCGGCGGCTGCGTTTTGCAGGCTGGGAGCTGGATCTGGCCGCGCAATATTTATTAGGTGCAGATGGCGTGGTGGTGGTGCTATCTACTGGGGAATACCGGCTATTGCAAATGCTGGCAGAAAACCCCAACCGAGTTTTATCAAGAGATCAGCTGATGGATGCTATTAATGGCAAAGAGGTGGGGCCATTTGATCGCACGATTGACGTGATGATAGGCCGCTTGCGCCGCCGCCTTGGCGACGATGCACGCGAGCCGCTGCTGATTAAAACCCTGCGCAGCAGCGGCTATATGTTGGCATGTAAGGTGGAGGCTTGTTGATGCGGCGGATAATCAGCGCTCTTGGTGTTGCTCACGGCGGCAGGTTTAAGGGGGGATTAATGCGCTTTTGGCCTAAAACACTATTTGGTCAAATGTTGCTGGTGATGCTCACAGGGCTGTTTATCGCCAATGCCGCTGGAATCTGGCTGGTGCTTAATGATAGAGCTAGGCTGGCTTACGCTTTGCGAACCGAATACGTGGCCCAGCATATGGCCAGCGCCTTGAATGTGCTGAGTGAAACGCCTGATGCTTTTCGCCCGCGCTTGCTTACCGCATTAAGTAATCCAATTAATAAGGTGGAGTTGGGGGGAGACTGGTTGACTCCTGAAGTAGAAACACCAGATACGCGGCATTTTGAATCGCTGGTGCGGGCTCAGTTGCGTAAGCCAGAGCGAGTGCAAGTGGTGTCGATCAAATACGAAGCGCTGCATGGCCCAAAGGATGCTGCATGGAGCGAGCTCACTGAAGGCGCGTTAATGATGGTGACGCTGCAAGGGCAGTTGGCGGATGGCACGGTCGCTACGTTTCATTCATCTAAACTGGGCAATGTGCTGATTCGGGAGCCTTGGCGCATTGTGGGCTGGCTGGCCTTAGTGGCGCTGGCAGCCGCGTTGCTTTCAATTTGGGCGGTACGTCGGCTCACTAAGCCGCTGTCTGTTTTTGCCGCTGCATCAGAAGGGCTAGCAAAAAACCTGCACCAGCCCGCCTTGCCCGAAACAGGGCCAACAGAAGTCGTTCATCTGGCCCGTGCATTTAATAGCATGCAATGCGCGCTGAAGCATTATTTAGGTTCTCGCTCGCAAATGTTGGCCGGGATTTCCCACGATTTACGCTTGCCTATTACCCGTGTGCGTTTACGCCTAGAAAAGCTACAAGACCCCTCGCAAAACATCGCGATTGAGCGCGATTTAGAAGAAATGGAAGACTTGATCGCCGACACGCTGGCTTTTTTACGGGCAGGCAGCAGCGCTGAGGCCGGTGTTAAATTGCATTTTATGGATTTGCTAGAAGGCGTGATCGACGATATGGAAGCGCTGGGGGCGCAAATCAGCTTAAGCGGGCATAGCCGCCCCGTTATCATGGGCTGCCCGCAAGCGCTTAGGCGTTGCCTAGGCAATTTACTGAATAACGCACTGCGCTACGGTGGCGCAGAGATTGATGTCTCGGTACAAGTGCAGGCTGGGATGGTGATCGTTTCGATAGCCGATCAAGGAGAGGGCATCGCTGAGGCGGATTTAGAACGCGTGTTTGAGCCTTATGTACGCCTAGAAACCTCCCGTTCCCGTCATACGGGTGGCAGTGGCTTAGGGCTGGCTATCTCCCGCGCCATCATCCGTGCCCACGGCGGGGAAATATCTTTGAGTAATCGCCTAGGTGGGGGCTTAAACGCTGTGATTCGCTTACCCTTGTAAGTGGTTTGCTTTTGGATGTACTTTTTATGGCTTAGTTTTTGCTTTCTATTTAAATAAGCAAAAACCAAGGAACTTGAAATGAATATTTCTGCAGCCACCCCTCTTAGTATTTTACCCGCCCATCTACGCCCTAAAATACCTTATCAGCCCGATACTCCGGCTGGTGATTCTAGCCAATATGATCCCAGCAATATGACAGATAAAGAAGCGGCAAAATTGGCCACGGATTTATACAACGACGGCAAAATTAGCCTGCATGAGCTTGGCGCGATCATGTTGTCTCATCTCAATATCAATGAAGATGGCTCGCCACGTGCCGATGACGTTAGTGCTCAATCTAAGAAGTGGAATTTTATTGATTACGCCAAAGAAAGCGTACGCGCCTGTCAATCCAGAAATGACGCGCAGGGTATGGGTATTTATCAGCATATTTTGGATGTGCTTAAGCAAACGGCGGCAGAGCCGGGAAGGAAAATTAATACTGCAGCTTGAAAATAATTAGATCACTAGATCAGTGAGCATAAATGGGCGTAGCTTGCCCTTTAATAAAGAGAGAAGTAATAAATGGCTCAGCTTATATCTGTTATTTTTGCAATTAAGCCATCTTTAAACTGCGTAGCATCAGTTATGTCAAATTGAAGCGCAACACCGCACCCCGCATTTGTTGAGCCAAAGCCGAGAGGGCTGCTGCAGATGCAGAGCTTCCTTTTGCCGCGACACTGCTTTGCTCCCCGCCGCCTATTTAGATACCTTTTTTATAATCTTTATACAATTTTTATACCCATCCCCTTGTTTTTAGCAAAGTCTTTACACCGTTTTCCATACAGTGCATGGGTCAACTTCTTTTATGGCTACCCCATGGATCTGATCTATTTTGGCGCTTTATGTGTATTTGCGGCGTGCCCCGCCTTGCTGGTGGTGGCGTGTAGCCGCTTAGGCGGTGAAGCATGATGCTGCTGATTCTGGCCGTTGCTGCGGCACTGCTTGTTTACCTTTTTTATGCCTTGTTTAAGCCGGAGCGTTTTTAATGACTAGCGATGCAATGTTCCAGCTAGGGCTATTTTTATTGGTCTTGCTGCTGCTCTCTTGGCCGCTTGCGGCTGTGATGACTAAAGTCATGCGAGGAGAAATCAATGGTCCTTTGCGTATTTTAAAGCCGATTGAAAACGGCATTTATCGTTTGGCTGGAATTCAGTCCAGCCAAGAAACGGGTTGGAAGTCTTACGCCTTCAGCCTGCTACTGTTTAATTTTGTCGGCGGGGCGGCTTTATATCTGCTGCAACGCGTGCAAGGTGGTTTACCGTTTAACCCGCAGGCTTTGGGGGCGATTAGCCCAGATTCGGCCTTAAATACGGCCATTTCCTTTGTGACTAACACCAACTGGCAGGGGTACGGCGGTGAGACCACTATGTCGTACCTCACGCAAATGCTGGGTTTAACGGTGCAAAACTTCTTATCTGCCGCAACCGGTATTGCTGTGGTGATTGCGTTAATTCGTGGTTTTGCAAGGCATAGCGCCAGCACGGTGGGGAACTTTTGGGTGGATATGACCCGCTCCACTTTATATATTTTGCTGCCGCTTGCTTTGCTGCTGTCACTGGTGTTTGTGGGCCAGGGCATGATTCAAAATTTATCTGCATATAAAGAAGTGCAAACCGTACAGGCCAGCTCTTTCCAGCAGCCTAAGCACGATGCGCAAGGTGAAATCATCAAAGACGCTAAGGGCGCGCCGGTATTGGAAGACGTGGTTAGCCATACCCAGACGCTGGCTATGGGCCCAGTGGCATCGCAAGAAGCGATTAAGTTGCTAGGTACCAATGGGGGCGGGTTCTTTAATGCCAACTCGGCGCATCCTTTTGAGAACCCAACGCCACTTACTAATTTTTTACAAATGTTAGCTATTTTCATTATTCCTGCGGCGCTGTGCTTTGTGTTTGGCCGCATGGTGGGCGATCGCCGCCAAGGCTGGGCCATTATTGCCGCGATGAGCCTGATCTTTGTCGCCATGTACGCCGTGTTGGTTTATGCCGAGCAAAAAGGCACGACCGGTTTGGCTGGCTTAGGTGTGGATCAAATGGCCAGCGTGACGCAAGCTGGCGGCAATATGGAAGGCAAAGAAGCCCGCTTTGGGATTACGGCAACGTCGCTGTTTATTGCGGTGACCACCTCGGCGTCTTGCGGTGCGGTAAACGCGATGCATGATTCGCTAACGCCACTGGGCGGACTGGTGCCAACGGCATTGATGCAGCTGGGTGAAGTGGTGTTTGGTGGCGTGGGCTCGGGTCTGTATGGCATGTTGGTGTTTGCCATCTTAGCGGTGTTTATTGCTGGGTTGATGGTGGGCCGCACGCCTGAATACTTAGGCAAAAAGATTGAAATCTTTGAAATGAAGATGAGCGCGTTGACGATTCTGGTTACGCCCATTTTGGTGCTAACGGGCACAGCGATTGCGCTGATGGTGACGGATGGCACTGCGGGGATTTTAAACCCAGGTGCGCACGGTTTAAGTGAAGTGCTGTACGCATTTACTTCGGCCGCCAATAACAATGGCAGCGCGTTTGCTGGCTTATCGGCTAATACCCCGTTTTACAACGTGATGCTGGGTATTGCGATGTGGTTTGGGCGCTTTTTGATTATTGTGCCGGTGCTGGCAATGGCAGGCTCTTTAGCCGCTAAAAAGCGCCTTAGCGCTACAGGCGGAACGCTACCAACGCATGGGCCTTTATTTGTGGTGCTGTTGGTCGGAACCGTGTTGTTGGTGGGGGCTTTGAATTACGTACCCGCACTGGCACTAGGCCCGGTGGCAGAGCATTTGCAGATGATTGCACCAGTAAAATAACAGTTTTGGGTTTTAATTTTGCGCTGCTTGCATAGGGCTTTGGAAGCCCCTGAGTCCAGCCTAGCGAGGAACAAGCGGCATGGGGTAGTCGTCAATTCGTGTTTGAGCGAAGCGAGTTGAATTGACGCCATGCCGATTGTCCGCAGAGAGGGAACCCCGCGTAGTGGGGCGCAGACGCCGGGGTCGCCTTCTTTGGCTTCGTTTCTTGGCAAAGCAAGAAAGGAAGGCCCACGCGGTGGCTGCCGCACCAAAACCACCGTGCCGCAGGCACTAAACAAATGCCTTAAATGATTTAGGCTTCGGCGGGTTGCACCCGCCCTACACATGGTAAAAAGCGATGAATACTACAGAAGTGAATCGTACTAAGCCCGCCGCAGCGCCTATACCGGCTGCTGTTGTGGCGGCACAGCCTGCAAATAAAAAACTCTCTTTGCTCGATCCACAGCTGATTGGGCCGGCGATCATTGATTCATTTAAAAAGCTAGCGCCTCAAACTCAGCTTAAAAACCCCGTGATGTTTGTGGTGTATGTGGGCAGTATTTTAAGCACGCTGCTGCTGATTCAGGCTTTGCTTGGCCAAGGTGAAGCGGCGACAGGCTTTATTGCCGGTGTGTCGGCATGGCTGTGGTTTACCGTGTTGTTTGCCAACTTCGCTGAAAGCTTGGCAGAGGGCCGCAGCAAGGCGCAGGCTGCTTCTTTAAGAAACACCAAGAAAAATGTAGTTGCTAAGAGATTGTCCGGCCCTGGCCGCAAATATGGCAAATCAATCAGCGACAGCGCTAGCCTGCGTAAAGGTGATTACATTCTGGTGGAAGCCGGTGATGTGATTCCTGCCGATGGCGAAGTGATTGAAGGCGTGGCTTCGGTGGATGAATCGGCCATTACCGGTGAATCTGCACCGGTGATTCGTGAATCGGGCGGTGACTTTACTGCGGTAACCGGCGGTACACGGGTGCTTTCTGATTGGATGGTGGTGCGTGTTAGCGTGAATCCGGGTGAGGCTTTTCTGGATCGCATGATTGCGATGGTAGAAGGCGCTAAGCGTCAGAAAACACCGAATGAAATTGCCCTGACGATTTTACTGGTGGCACTGACCATTGTGTTTATGGTGGTGACCATCACGCTGCTGCCATTCTCGCTATTTAGCGTGGCGGCGGGGCATAGCGGCTCACCGATTACCATTACGGCGCTGATTGCACTCTTGGTGTGTTTGATTCCCACCACGATTGGCGCTTTATTGTCGGCCATTGGTGTAGCAGGGATGAGCCGCATGATGCAGGCCAATGTAATCGCCACATCGGGCCGTGCGGTAGAAGCGGCGGGGGATGTGGATGTGTTGATGCTGGATAAAACCGGCACCATCACACTGGGTAATCGTCAGGCTTCCGCCTTTGTGCCCGCGCCTGGTGTGACCATGGAAGAGCTAGCGGACGCTGCGCAATTGGCGTCCCTCGCCGATGAAACTCCAGAAGGGCGCAGTATTGTGGTGCTGGCCAAGCAAAAATTTAATCTGCGTGAGCGCCAGCTCTTAAGCCACGCCGTTGAGTTTGTGCCTTTTACTGCGCAAACCCGTATGAGCGGCGTGAATTACGATGAGCGCTTAATCCGCAAGGGGGCGATCGACGCTATTAAAAAACACGTGGCCAATATGGGCGGTGCATTCCCTGAAGCGGTTGGCAAGATCGCCGATGAAATCGCCCGCCGTGGCTCAACCCCTTTACTGGTGAGCGATGGCGCTAAGGTGATGGGCGTGATCGAGCTAAAAGACATCGTGAAAGGCGGGATTAAAGAGCGCTTTGCCGAGCTGCGCCAGATGGGGATTAAAACCATCATGATCACGGGTGACAATCCGCTGACCGCTGCCGCCATTGCGGCCGAAGCCGGTGTGGATGATTTCTTGGCAGAAGCCACGCCTGAAGCCAAGCTCGCCATGATTCGCCAGTATCAAGCCGAAGGTAAATTGGTGGCCATGACCGGTGACGGCACCAATGATGCCCCAGCGCTGGCGCAGGCTGATGTGGCGGTAGCCATGAATACCGGTACGCAAGCGGCTAAAGAGGCCGGCAATATGGTGGATTTGGATTCTAATCCCACCAAATTGATTGAGATTGTAGAAATTGGCAAGCAAATGCTGATGACACGCGGCTCATTAACCACCTTTAGTATTGCCAATGATGTAGCCAAATACTTTGCCATTATTCCCGCAGCGTTTGTATCGACTTACCCGCAATTGGGCGCGCTAAATGTTATGGGATTAAATAGCCCGAATTCAGCCGTGATGTCGGCGGTGATTTTTAATGCGCTGATTATTATGTTTTTAATTCCTTTGGCATTAAAAGGCGTGAAGTACCGCGCTCAGGCCGCTGCGCAATTACTGAGAAATAATCTCTTAGTTTATGGTTTGGGTGGTTTATTAGTGCCTTTTGCCGGAATTAAACTGATTGATATGGCATTAGGTGCAATGGGCTGGGTTTAAAAAGGCCTGCTTTTAAAGCGATAGGACTGGCGTATGGACATAATTGGGAATGCACTGCTCATTGTTGTCATGCTGCTGTTGGCCTACGGGGTGTGGCGTTGCGCCAGCTGGTGCTGGCGGCGCTCCCCCACTCTCAGTGAATATTTAGCCAAGCACGCTGCATGCAAGGGGGAGGGGGAAGTGGGGTGTTTCCGCTGTGGTGCCTTCCACCCCTTAGCGGCTGAATATTTGTCTGCTGTGCGTTGTAAAACCCTGTGCCGCTGTTGCAAAACAGTGCTGTGGCGTAGTGATTTCTGATGTGGCGAGCCAGCTTGGCTGGCCGCTTTATTGAGTGATTTACCTTTGAAGCAACCCGTAAGGTTAGCACAAGGATTAATGATGAATGCCCAACTAAGACCCGCTCTTGTAATTTTTGCCCTGCTTTCAGTTGTTACTGGCTTGGCTTATCCACTCATGGTAACTGGCATTGCTCAAGCCACTATGCCTGACCAGGCTAATGGCAGCCTTATTTCAGATCAAGGCAAGACGGTTGGCTCTAGCCTGATCGGCCAGAATTTTAGCGAGCCGCAGTACTTCTGGGGCCGACCATCTGCCACTGGCCCGATGGCTTATAACGGCAATGGCTCTAGTGGCGCTAACTTAGGCCCAACCAATCCAGCCTTGCTAGATGCTATAAAAGCACGGGTTGAAGCACTGAAAAAAGCCCATCCTGGCCAAGCGGGTAGTATCCCCGTTGATTTGGTAACGGCATCGGCCAGTGGCCTTGACCCGCATATCAGCATCGCCGCTGCTCAATACCAATTAGAGCGGGTGTCGGCAGTACGTAAGCTATCAAGCGATAAAGTGAGTAAACTGTTGGCAGAAAACACGGAGGGTCGTCAGTTTGGTGTATTTGGCGAGCCACGTGTCAATGTGCTGAAGCTGAATATCGCACTGGATCAGCAATACCCACTGGCGAAGTAGTCGCTTAAAAAAGGTCTGTAGACTCTGTGTTCTCCCGCCCTCTGTGTCTACAGATTTTAGGTCTTTAACTCCCGCCCCCTCCCATTACCCACAAGCCAATAATGACCGATACTCGCCCCGATCCTGATTCCCTGCTCGATAAAATCAAGCGCACCGATCAACTGGCTGCGCGTGGGCGTTTGAAGATTTTCTTTGGCGCGTGTGCCGGTGTGGGCAAAACTTTTGCCATGCTGGCGGCGGGCCATGTGCAGCAGCGCCTAGGCGTGGGTGTGTTGGTGGGAGTGGTCGAAACGCATGGCCGCAGCGAAACCGCCGCTCAGCTACAAGGCTTAGAAGTTTTGCCTGCGGCCAAAATTGAATATCGCGGTCAATGGCTGCCGGAGTTTGATTTAGACGCCGCACTGGCCTTAAAGCCAACGCTGATTCTGATTGATGAGCTGGCGCACTCCAATGTGGCAGGTTCGCGCCACCCCAAGCGCTGGCAAGATGTGGAAGAGCTGTTGGCGGCGGGGATTGACGTTTACACCTCGTTGAATGTGCAGCACTTAGAGCGCCTAAACGATGTGGTTGGGCAGATTACCGGCATTGTGGTGCGCGAAACGCTGCCAGACCACGTATTTGACGCGGCCAATGAGGTTACGCTGGTGGATTTGCCGCCAGATGAGCTGTTGCTGCGCCTCGCCGAGGGCAAGGTTTATCGGCCTGAGCAGGCCACCCGCGCCAGCCAAAATTTCTTTCGTAAAGGTAATTTACTGGCACTGCGCGAGCTGGCCTTGCGCCGCACGGCCGATCGGGTGGATGCCCAAATGCGTGCGTACCGGGCGGATCAATCTATCCAGCCGGTTTGGCAGGCGCATGAACGCTTACTCATTAGCATCGGGCCGTATTCCGGTGGCGATAAGCTGATCCGCAATGCCTGCCGCCTTGCTGCCAGCTTGCACGCCGATTGCTTGGTGGTGTATGTAGAAACGCCTGAGCTGCAGCGCCAAGGCGAGACTACGCGTAAGCAGGTGTTAAAAACGCTGAAGCTGGCGCAGGAACTCGGCGCAGAAACCAGTGTGTTGGCAGGGGTAGATCTGGTGGATACCCTGTTGGCCTTTGCCCGCAGCCGTAATGTATCCAAAATTGTGGTGGGTAAATCGCAGCGCAAAAATCTATCGCGCTTTTTGCGCCGCCCCTTATCAGAGCGGCTAGTGCAAAAGGCCAGTGATGTAGATGTGTATGTGGTGGCGCATGATATGAGCGACACGGCCACGGCAGATTCATCCCCCAATAGCCTGTTGTTTGATGAAGAAACACCTAAGCTGCAGCGCCATGGCTATCTGGCTGCGCTGGGCGCATCGGCCATCACCACGCTGCTGGCGGCGGGCCTACTGCAAATTTTTGATATGGCCAATGTGGTGATGCTGTATCTGTTGGCGGTAGTGCTGGTTTCGGTGCGCTATGGCCGAGGCGCGGGGGTAATGACTTCGCTATTGTCGGTGGCGTCGTTTGATTTCTTTTTTGTTGCTCCCCGCATGTCGTTTACCGTGTCAGATACCCAGTATTTGCTGACTTTTGGCGTAATGCTAGCTGTGGCCTTAATTATTAGCCATCTGACATCCCGCCTACGTTTTGAAGCTATGGTGGCCACTTACCGTGAGCGGCGTACGCGGGCTTTATACGAGCTGAGCAGAGAGCTATCCGGCGCACTGACTGCCACGCAAATTGTAGAAACCAGCGTGCGTCATCTGGATGGCTTGTTTCAATCAAAAACGCTGCTATTTATTCCTGATAGCGAAGAAAAAGTACGCGTATCACACGAGCATGCCAATGCCGATTTGGGCATCGCCCAGTGGGTGTACGACTATCAGCAGCCAGCAGGGCTGGGAACCCACACCCTGCCTGCCGCGCCTCTACTTTATATTCCGCTGAAAGCGCCGATGCGCACCCGTGGTGTGCTGGCGCTTTTGCCTGGGGACAGCAAACATGTGTTTATACCCGAGCAGCAAAGGCTGCTAGAAACCGCCGCAAGCCAAATTGCGCTGGCGCTGGAGCGGGTGCATTACGTGGAAGTGGCGCAAGACGCCATTGTAGTAATGGAATCAGAGCGCCTGCGTAATGGCGTGTTGTCGGCCGTCTCACATGATTTACGCACCCCGCTAACCACCTTAGTGGGCCTAGCTAGCCTGCTAGATAAAGACGAGCTGCCGCCACACTTGCGGCATATTTCGCAAAGCCTACAAAAAGAAGCAATGCGAATGAATCATATGGTCAGCAATCTCTTGGATATGGCTAAGCTGCAGTCGGGCGTAAAACCCAATAAAGAATGGCAGTTGCTAGAAGAATCCGTAGGCGGGGCGGTCAGGGTGGCGGGGGCGAGCTTGCATGCGCATCAGGTGAAGGTTGAGCTGCCCGCTGATCTACCTATGTTGGAATACGATGCGGTGCTGATGGAGCGGGTGCTGGTTAATTTACTAGAAAACGCCGCCAAATATACGCCTGCTGGCAGTATCATGACGATCAGTGCAAAAAAAGACGGCGCTATGCTGCGGGTTTGTGTCAGTGATAATGGCCCAGGCTTACCAGAAGGCGCAGCCGAGCGTTTGTTTGATAAATTTACCCGTGGCACCGTCGAATCTGGCGCGCCAGGCGTTGGCCTTGGCCTCGCCATCTGCCGCAGCATTGTGCTGGCGCACGGTGGGCAAATCAGTGCCAGAAATCTAGACCCACACGGCGCAGCATTTGAATTTACCCTGCCGATGGGCACACCACCGATATTTGAAAGTGCAGATTGAAAATCCTAAGTTTGTGCCTACAGATCTTTCTTCATTTTCTCGTTTGAAAAATAAATAAGGTCCGCATGTCAGATATTCCAATTACCGTTGTCATTATTGAAGATGAAAAACCGATCCGGCATTTTTTGTCGGCATCGCTGATCGATGCAGGCATGCAGGTGTTTGATGCAGAAACGGGCAAAAAAGGCCTGATCGAAGTCGCCACCCGCAAGCCAGATTTGGTGATTTTAGATTTGGGCCTACCCGATATGGACGGCGTGGCGGTGATTACCCAGCTGCGTGAATGGTGCGAGCTCCCCATTTTAGTGCTGTCGGCCAGAACGCAAGAGGCCGAAAAGGTAAGGGCGCTAGATGCGGGGGCGGATGATTTCTTGACCAAGCCCTTTGGCGTGCCGGAATGCCTAGCACGAATCCGTGTTTTGCTACGCCGCCATGCTCGTGGGCAGAGTGTGCAGCAGGTGCAGGAGTTTGGCCAAGTCAGAATCGATCTGGTCAATCGTCAGGTCTATAAAAGTGATGCACCAGTCCACCTGACGCCGATCGAATATAGGCTGTTAACTACTTTGCTTAGATTCCCAGGCAAGGTGCTGACGCACCGCGAGCTGCTTAAAGCCGTTTGGGGACCATCCCACTCAGAAAGCAGCCAATATTTACGCGTGTATATGGGCCATCTGCGACAAAAACTCGAGGTTGATCCGGCATTGCCACAGCATATCGTCACAGAAACCGGCGTTGGGTATCGATTGATAAGCTAGGCTTTGGCAATCTCTCCACTTAAAACCCAAATTTTGAACCACGGAGAACACGGAGTTTCACAGAGAAAGTCTTCATGTCTTTCTCTGTGGCTCTCTGTGCCCTCTTTTTTTGAAGCGCGGCGCGATAAATTAGCGCGTTTGTGCGCGATAAATGGGTTGCTGACATTTTCCACTATTTGCAAAAGAATTTCACTTTTATCACCAAAGGGGCCGGATGGCCCCTTTGGTTTTGTGATTAAAAGTTTCTTATGATCAGCTCGCCGGATGTTTCTTTGCTGCGGCCTTTGCCGCCGACCGAGTAGTTGATGCCCACTCTCTCTATCGTCAACCCTGCAAATGCTTGCCGCATCTCTGGGATGTCGTTCACTGAGATAATCATGTGGCCGGTGATCGACTTGGCCAGCTCGGCCATGCGCTGGTACTCATGCAGGCCGAACTCTACGCCGTAGCCTGCGGTGCCCCAATAGGGTGGGTCACAATAGAATAGCGTGTGTTCCCGGTCGTACTTCTTAATGCACGCGGCCCAGTCCAGATTCTCTATATACGTCCGGCTTAAGCGTAAATGAGCTGCTGATAGATCCTCTTCTAACCTAAGCAAGTTCAGCCTTGGCGGTGTGGTGGTGGCGGTACCGAAGGTCTGACCATCTACCTTGCCGCCGAAGGCCATCTTTTGTAGATAGAAGAAACGCGCTGCCCGCTGGATATCGGTCAGCGTTTCTTCTGGGGTAATCTGCAGCCATTTAAAGATCTGTCTTGAAGTCAGCGCCCATTTAAATTGGCGGACGAACTCTTCAAGATGATGCCGCACTATCCTATATAGGTTGACCAGCTCGCCATTGACGTCGTTGATAACCTCAACTTTGACCGGCTCTTTTAAGAAGTAGAGCGCGGCCGCGCCGCAAAATGGCTCTACATAGCATGAGTGCTCTGGAAATAAAGGCAGGATGTGTTTGGCTAACCTGCGCTTTCCACCCATCCAAGGAATAATCGGTGTTGTATTTAATTGCAACATCTGCAAGCCTCTTTCAAATAATGAAAAAACCCTTTAGGCTTGCCTTTCCGTAGCTACGGTTAGGCAGTCTTTGGGGTGACTTGCAGGCATATTCTGCGGGTTAGCTGGCCAGTCGGGTGCTCCAACACCTGGCTGGTCGCTGTCTTCTACTTCAACTAATCCGTCCGCCTAAAATCTCCGCATGTCTTGCTGGAGTAATCAATTTTTTCTCTTCCAGATAGGTTAGCGCTAGGCGGGTCGACTGCAGGCTCAGGTCAACCTGTGTCAGGCGCGGATCGTCAATGATGCTAAAAAAGTCCGCGATATATTCATCTGTTGCACGTAGCGCCTTTATGGCCACACGCTCAGCAGGCAGAAACAGCAGCTTGAATTCTGGTGGCGAGAGTAGCAACACTTTCGTAGGTGCCACCACCGCTACAGGGTAAAAATCGTTGCCGTCATAGCGATCGCCCAAGGCAACCTCATGCCCGAAAATCAGCGGTACCACGCACTGTAGCCCTGCCAGCTCTTCGCCTACAGTGCTGGTGACATGAGCGACCACCCCGTCACGGATATATGCATATAGTTGAGTCATGGCATTGCCCTAAATAAATTCAAAGTGAATATGGCCACATGTTGGCTCATTGGGACTAATTGTTGCCATATTTGCCATTGGCAACCCAGCGGAAAATAACAGTGTTTCACCAGGAGTCACGTCCACCTTAAACCGTGCAACCCCTTCACCCCCGCCGCCAGCTGGTGAGCTTGCCGACCCAGCAGCGCCCGCGCCATACCCTATCCCTCGGCCACGGACTCCTGCTTTGGCTAAAATAGAGCCACCTCCAGCGGCATAGCTGAGGGCTGCGTCAATCACGGACACCACGCTTTGGGTTTATTTCTAATTTTCTAGCTCAAACTGCTTAGCAAATACCGCTGGTGCCTCGTCGTTCAGACGCGAATGGCGACGGATCCGATTGT
>NZ_JAWQUO010000006.1:0-162188 GCF_033446605.1 Iodobacter sp. CM08
AAAATGTCGGCGCTTGGTGCTTGCATGCGCAAATTGGTTCACCTGTGCTTCGGCGTCCTGAAAACACAAAAAAAATATCAAGCTGAGTATCAAAATGCTTGACCGGCAAGACGGTATCTACAAATGCATTGCGACTTATGGCCTTAATTGTGGAATATCTCGATCCAATTACCGATGAGGAAATTGTCGATCGAGCATTGGCTATGCAGCCTAACACTTCATTCAAGCCGACGCCTAACGGCGCGGCTGATTTCCAACGTTAGCCCCCAAGGAGCAGCCACATGGCCGATGAAGAGATCACGCAGAGTAATACGCGCATCACCTATCAAAACAAGTGGATGATTGTGCGCGAGGACGAGATCGTTCGAGCGGATGGAAGCGCGGGCATCTACGGCGTGGTGGAGAAGCCAGACTTTGCGGTCATCGCAGCAGTCGACGACGGGCACATCTGCCTCGTCCAACAATACAGGTACCCGGTGCAAGGTCGTTTCTGGGAGATGCCTCAAGGCTCTTGGGAGCAGGTCACGCTGGATCCTCTTCTCCTGGCCAAAGCAGAGTTGAAAGAGGAAACAGGAATTGTCGCTCGCTCGATGATCCATGCGGGCCACCTCTTCCTTGCATATGGCTTCTCGACGCAAGGCTATGACGTCTTCTTCGCTTCGGAGCTCGAGTATGGTGCCCCCAAATTGGATGTAGAGGAGCATGGATTGATCGCCAAGCGATTCACGATCGCAGAATTGGAACAAATGATCCAAGTAGGAGCAGTCAAGGACGCCTCGACGGTTGCCGCATTTGGCCTCCTTCGCCTCAAGGGCCTCCTTTGAAATCCGAGCAGCATGAGGGCTAACCCCTCATGTCAAACGTTAGCCCCCCCGCTAATTGTTTTGTTTTTTTAGTTGCCGCGCTGTGGCGGCGGTTTGTGTTGCTGTGTGCAGGTATTCTTATTCTGTTTTGCAGTTTTCTGTTTACACTATTTATTAATTAATATGCTTTTAATTCGCTTGCTCCGTTTCCATGGATTCATTATTTAGTTTTGTGGTTTGCCACCAAAGACAGGGCATTATTTTTTGTGCAGTGGCAATACGCCTAGCATGGCATTCAAGCAGGCTGGCAGGAATGTACGGCTTTTTATCCAATTGCAGCGTAGGCCAGCTGCTGTGTTTGGCATTAGGCGACGAACATGTCTCACTAGCCCTCGACGAGTAGTCGTCTTCTTTCAGGCAAGTACCGGTGCCATCCAGTGCACCATTGAGGACAGCTTCTCTTACGCACTAAACTGCCACTATTCAGCAGTGTTTATTGGGCATGAATGTTATGCTTATGCCCATTGGCAGAAAACCCATCGCTGCCCGCAAACAATTCACTCCCTTAATTTAAGGAAAACAAATGGCTCAATATGTTTTCAGCATGAATCGCGTCGGCAAAATTGTTCCGCCGAAGCGTCAAATTTTAAAAGATATCTCATTAAGCTTTTTCCCTGGCGCCAAGATTGGTGTTTTAGGCCTGAATGGCTCGGGTAAATCAACCGTGCTTAAAATTATGGCCGGTATTGATAAAGATATCATTGGCGAAGCCACCCCAATGCCGGGCTTGAATATCGGCTATCTGCCGCAAGAGCCACAGCTTGACCCACTTAAAACCGTGCGTGAAGAAGTGGAATCTGGCCTTGGCGAAGTGTTTGAAGCGCAAGCCAAGCTAGAAGCCGTTTACGTGGCCTACGGCGAAGAAGATGCAGATTTTGATGCGCTCGCGACCGAACAAGCGCGCTTAGAAGCGATTATTTCGGCCAGCTCTGGCGACAATGCCGAGCTGCAATTAGAAATTGCCGCCGATGCGCTGCGCCTGCCGCCTTGGGATGCCATTATTGGCAATCTATCGGGTGGTGAAAAGCGCCGCGTGGCGCTGTGTAAGCTATTGCTTTCCAAGCCTGATATGCTGCTGCTGGACGAGCCAACCAATCACTTGGATGCAGAATCCGTGGATTGGCTAGAGCAATTCCTGTGCCGCTTCCCAGGTACTGTGGTGGCCGTTACCCACGATCGCTACTTCCTAGATAACGCCGCCGAGTGGATTTTAGAGCTAGATCGTGGCCACGGTATTCCTTGGAAAGGCAATTACTCTAGTTGGCTAGATCAAAAACAAGCGCGCTTAAAAACTGAAGAAAACCAAGAATCTGCACGCCAAAAAACCATTAAGAAAGAATTAGAATGGGTTCGCCAAAATCCTAAGGCGCGTCAAGCTAAATCCAAATCACGGATTGCCCGCTTTGAAGAGCTCAATAGCCAAGATTATCAAAAGCAAAATGAAACACAGGAAATCTTTATTCCTGTGGCAGAGCGCTTGGGTAATGAAGTGGTGGAATTCGAAAACGTCAGCAAAGCCTTTGGCGATCGCTTACTGATCGATGATTTAAGCTTCCGCGTACCACCTGGTGCAATTGTGGGGATTATCGGGCCAAACGGCGCGGGTAAATCCACATTGTTTAAGATGCTTGCAGGCGTAGAGCAACCGGATAGCGGCACGGTAAAAATCGGCACCACCACCAAAATGGCCTATGTTGACCAAAACCGTGATTCCTTAGGCGATGGCAATAAATCGGTATTTGATGTGATTTCTGGCGGCCACGATATTCTGACCGTTGGCCGCTACGAAACATCCAGCCGTGCTTACATTGGCCGCTTTAACTTTAAAGGCGCGGATCAAGCCAAAATTGTCAGCCAATTATCGGGTGGCGAGCGTGGCCGCTTACACTTGGCTAAAACGCTGATTTCGGGCGGCAATGTCTTGCTATTGGATGAGCCGTCTAATGATCTGGATATCGAAACCCTGCGTGCGCTTGAAGATGCGCTTTTAGAATTTGCCGGTTGCGTGATGGTGATCTCGCACGATCGCTGGTTCTTGGATCGTATCGCTACGCACATTTTAGCGTGTGAAGGCGATTCTAAATGGCAATTCTTTGACGGCAACTATCAAGAATACGAAGCCGACAAGAAAAAACGCCTCGGTGAAGAAGGCGCAAAACCAAAACGTATTCGCTACAAGCCTATTAGTCGCTAATCTACGCTCGTCATTAGCGTTAATAAGTTATCGTGTATTACGGAAATCAGCATCGTCATTCCCGTGTAAGCAGGAATCCAGCTACGCGGCTGGATACCCGACAAAACGCGCGGGGATGACGCTTTTTTAGCCCGCCTAAAATGCATGGAAACTTGTTATTCACTACTTATATCAAACGGGAAGAGCTTATCTTCCCGTTTTTTTTATGGCGACTGCTGGGGGCCTCGAAAAACCTATATTTCTAAATACGACAAGGTGCATTTTAAAAAAACCGACGCTGCATATGTTTGATATGTAAGGAGATTTTTTTTAAAACGCAACGCAGTATTATGACGAAAGATGGGCTTTTCGAGGTTCCCTGCTATCCAAGCCTAGGCTTAATCCTACCGCTCATACCATGCACCATTGACTATTTTTTACTTAATTCATACAATTGAGGGTTATTTGGTGTGGGCGCTAGCAAAGTGCAGCATTGTGTAGGGGCACCTCCCCCGCCCCAAACCATCAAAAACAAGATATTTAAAAGCCCGCATTCAAGATGTGGGCTTTTTGCTTGGCATACCGATCACCTTAACCAAGGATAAAGCAGTGTCTTTAAACAGCGATCATTATGCAAAGCTCGGCGTGTCCCCCAATGCCAGTATCGATCTAATTAAATCTGCTTACCGCAAAAACGCGGCAAAATTTCACCCAGATAAAAATCCTGACCCAGCTGCGCCAGCGCGCTTTCGTGAGATCCAAGCAGCCTATGAGATTTTAAGTGATGCTACCCGCCGCAAAGCTTACGATAATTACCGGCAGCGCAGCTTGATTGATAATCCTCTCGAAATTGCCCAAGAAATTTCGGCGCTCTATATACAAGGCATATTAAATTGAGTTTTTCCCCTTATTTTGAAGAATTAACATCGGCGTATAGCGCAGAGCTTGACGATTTAATGACCGATTCTGAAGGCCGCTCTGCCATCAAAAAACGCCTAGACGAGAAGCGCAAGCAATTTGAAGCACTGCTGGCCATGATTGAATTTAGCCCCGAAATGGTAGCGGTGGCTTTTTACAATGCATTTAGCTTTCAGGCACCGCAAATGATGCGCACCCTGATGCGTAGCGAGCCTGATGACGATGATTTTATGGTTTGGGACGAGATTAAAGACAATCTAAGCATTGCCGATTGGGCCCAGCCCTTGGTAGATGCGGCAATTGAAGCCGACGGCGGCGATGTGTTTTTAGTAAGCAGCGCGGCACTCGAATTTCACCGTCTTCACAGCTCACATAGCCCCGCTAAAAATACAGCAGCAGAGCCGGACGAGCACAACGATGAAGGCGATGATAATGATGAGCAAGACAGCGATGATTTAGGCGAATCTGGCTCCAACTGGCTAGCCGAGCAAGGCTTTGAAACCATAGACGCTAATTAAGGACGATCATGCATCCAGCAATTATCAATGCCTCAAAGCTGATTCTAGTCGGCGATATTAGCGGCGCAGAAAAAGCGCTATCTGACATTGCTGACGAACACGGCGATCATGCCCTGTCCGTCATTTTAGAAGATGTTGCCCCTAAGGATTTACTGGCCATCTTGCGCGAGTACGACTCTGCCAAAGAAACAGTGCTCAGCCTAGTTGTCTCTCCCGAGCAATTTGCCCGGGCGGTAGTATTAGATAAGCTCTATGGCGAGCGCAATAAAGACAAGCTGCGCGGCATGATGAATGCGGTTATCTACAAACACGCCGATACCGCACCGGATTATCTGACCGCCATTTTTGAGCAAAAAGGCGGCGCGGGCATTCTGGCGGATTATTTTGAAGGGCATTATGAAGTTGCGCTCAATTTTATTCTGCGCGCCTACTTAGAGACCACGCCCTTACCGTTTTTAGACGACGAAAATATCCTTGATCCGGAAGAAATCAGCGCATTTTTTGAGGTTTTCTACTCCAGCGAAAACATCATGGATAAGGTTGACTGGGGCTATTCCCGCACCGAACTTGCGGATAATGATTGGAAAGAAACTTTGTGGATTTTATTTCACGAAGTTCCGGATGCCTTCGATCATCTTATTGATGAAGTACAAAGCCGGATGCTGGCAGCCTGTCAACGCGCAGCACAAAAAACTGAGATCAACCCAGATGCACTGGATAAGCTATTACAAGCCATTTGCAATAGTAGCAGCGACGATATTGAAGAGTCTGCAATTTAATGGGAGCCGCTTCCACAGTAATATCCACTTTTGATCAGCGGCGTTTTTTTGATAAAGCTTTGAGCTACGGCGTAGCCCAAGGCTTTATTACACCTGAGCGTTGCACAATAATCCAAGCTGATTTAGCCAAGGGCATCGTGCAAATCGCCAATTACTTTGGCACAGCCTATTTACGCCCAGATTTAGAACTCGCGCTTATTCGTACCGTCAATTTAATCAGCCTTTATTTGGAAGATCTATCTAAGGGTGATATCCATATCGCCGCGCAATCATTGCAAAATAACACCCTGCTATCCCACTCTAAAAAAGGCGCTGATTTACTGCGCAATATTGCGGGGCTGGCACAAAACACCCTACTGATTAAATCAGGTGGTATATCGCTTGATGAACAGCAGTCTTATTTAAACATCATGAGCTCGCAAGAGCGTATTTCTTGGCCACAATATCAAGCCGATTTACGCGAAGGCCAGCTATTGCAAAGCAAGATTGATTTAGGCTTTTGGCTAGCAAAGAAATTAAAGCTCGCCAGCGACGATATTTGCGATGCGGAATCGCTCATTCTAAGCAGCATGCTGATGCTTTACGCCATGGGCAATGATGAAAAACCACTGCGCCGTGCCGACTATGATCGCTATATTAAAATAGCGAAAAAGAAAACAAGCACGCTCAATGCTGAGCATTTAGCCGCTTTTTTTAAAGCCGCCCCAGCAACTATTCAAACCAGCGCCCAAGTCGAGATGAATGTGTTTATTCAAAATGAATTGCCAAAAATTAAAACTGGCAATCAGCACGTTGAATCTTATTATTTACGTGGTGGGCATAATGAAATCAGCCTATATGACCAAGGGATTGCAGATAATTGGCAGCGGCTCACTGGGCTAGATTCAGATTCAGAAACGCTAGCCACGCTATTGCTATTTAGTGCTTGCGAGCTGCCCTTTAAAGCCGCCATGCTTAAACGGGAAGCCATCGCCATTACGCAATATGTTCGCGACCATGGCTTTAATGCTTCAGCCATCACGCAATTTATTGATAACAATGTACCGATGAGCCAACGAGAGGAAATCAATGATTTTTGGCAAAATGATTTAAAAGCCGAAGCCGAAGCCGCCCTTGCCAATAAAGACCCTCAATATCCAGATCTTTACATGGAGCGCGCACTCCGATATTTGCAGCAGCGCTGCAATGCAAAATGGAAAGGCCGCGCGTAAATGCAAATAAAAAGGGGAAGCCTTGGCTTCCCCTTTTTATTTATCTACTCTAAAAAACCACTCAGAGCATTGCTAAGCTTATACCAAGCCTTTTTGTAGCAATTCAGCGACTAGCTCGGCTAAAGTTATTTGGCGTTTTTCTGCTGTGGCATGCAATTCTTTAATTAGATCGCCATTCAGCTTTACTGCAAAAGGCACTAAACCTGCCGCTTGATCTAATTTACGTTGTTCGCGTTTATCCATTACTTTTGCCGCTTCCTGACCAAAACGTCCCGGAGTCCGTTCTTTTCGATTTTGTTCGTCGGATTTAAACCCGTCTAGTTTATACAACTGAAATTTACTTAACATACGCACCCTCTTTCATTCTACAGCTATCACTTGTGATCATTCTTTTAAGCACTTAAGTATAACCGTAACCCATCCAGTAGCCAGTTCAAACACCGAACAAGCGCCAAGACTAAAAAAACCAAGTGCGAAGGATGCGGTGTTTTTGCGATCGAAGCAAGACACAAAAGTAAAAATACAAAAAGAGCCTGCATTTATTGGCTTAACTAATGTGACGCAGCATGATAAAAAAATACGCCGCCCACTAAAAAACACAAAGCACACACAGAAGCCGCATGACCATCACTCTTTGATTAATTATAATAATTTCATTTAAAATCAAATAGTTAACAATAAATTTATTTTACACATCATGAATTAAAGAGAGATTATTCATGTTTAATGCGTTTTTTTCGTGCATTCAGTGTTTTTCGTAGATAAATAGTCTTTATGTGTAACATCAGCGCTTAATTTGGCCTCTTTTTCAGGATAAATCACGATCATCTGGCATTAAGTCAGTTAATAAGCCCATGAATAGAAAAAACAGGCAAAATACGCCCCCGATCGCCAGTAGCATGCCAAATAGACACTTATGACAAACCCTTTGATTTATCACGCTCACCCCGAAAACCCCGCCACTTGGATTAAATTTCGGGATGATTTATGCCAAAACTGCCAATCTTCCTGTTGCACCATGCCGGTAGAAGTAAAGCTAAGCGATTTAGTCCGCATGAATCTGGTTGATGCCTTTGAAGCCGAAGGCGAGCCGCCCAAGCAAATCGCCAAGCGCTTGACTAAAGCAGGCATTATCGATCACTTTAATTTTAAAAACAGCATTTACACGCTCAAGCGCAAAGCCAATGGCGATTGCCGTTATTTAGATTTAAAAACGCGGCTCTGCACTATTTATGAAAACCGACCAAACACCTGTCGCAACCATCCACGGATTGGCCCACGCCCAGGCTATTGCGCTTATCGCAGCCGAGCGGCCAGCTTATTGATTGGTAGTTAGACCCAGCTCAACGCGCATCCCCACAGACGTTTTAAACTGAGGGGATGAAACCAGCCCTTATCCTCTATGCCAGCTATGATGGTCAAGCAGAGCGGATCGCTCGAACGCTTGCACTTTATCTTTCTCACCACGCTCTGGCGGTGGAGCTATGCAATATAAAACAAGCACCTAGCCAGTACGATCATTGCAGCGCCATCATTATGGTTGCGGCAGTACGCTATGGACGGCACCTGCCTGAAGTAGCCACGTTTTTACGTAGCGCCCCCTGCCAAATTCAGCATATTCCATTAGCGATTGCCTCGGTCAGCCTCAGCGCACGCAAGGATAATGGCGAGCCCAACCGCTATTTAAGCAAGCTTATTTCACAATTTAATTTAACGCCATTCGCAACGATTGCCTTAGCAGGCAAACTCGATTACCCACGCTATAGCTGGCTAGATAAGCAAATGATCCGCTTTATTATGTATTTAAGCGGCGGCCCCAGCGATGGTCGCTGTAGTGTGGAATACACCGATTGGCAACAGCTAGCCGTGTTCGCACAAAAAATCACTGCGCATCTTTGCCTCCCAACTCCCGATGAATAGTAAACTGCGCCCCAAAGCCATCACAGAGAACCACCATGAGCAGCAACACCATTGCCAACCTAATTAGTCACCAAATCAATAAAGAAGCGCACGGCCCCGTTAGTCTGCGTTTAAGTAGCAAGGAAATCAGCCCAACACCTGCAGCGCAAAGGCTGGTTGATCAGCTCAGCCAGCTCTATATACAGCGCATGGGCAAAGGATTTGGTAGTTTCGAGACTGACGAAGCCAGCTTTCCAGTTCAAGCCATGATTCGCCGCCATTTAAACGATGCTAGCGTCGATTTTTACACGCTATCGTGCCAAATGATGCAACACCTGCAAACGCGGCTAGAGCAAGAGCCATTGGCCAGCGGCGGCTATGTGCTGATTGCACGGGTCAAGGCTGATGGCAGCGATTATTTACTCTTCACCATTTTGTCTGAAGTGATGGGCACCATGCTCACCAATGATTTAGACATTGCCGACAGTCTTTATCTAGACACCGCCAATTTAAAAGTGGCGGGCAAGATTGATCTACAAGCTTGGCAAAATGGCACCGAGCGCTATATCAGCTTTTTGCGTGGCCGTGGCGATATCGCCCACTACTTCAAATCATTCTTAGGCTGTAATGATGTTGTGGTGGCGTTGAAAGAAACGCAAAAATTGGTGCAAGGCCTTAGCCAATTTGCAGAAGAACAACAGCTTGCTGCCACAGAGCGCGATCAGCTATTTGAGCGTGCCCATCAATACCTAGACGAGCTAGGCAATGCCAGTTGCCCAGTCACAGTGGCCCAAGTTGCCGAACAAGCTTGGCCTGATGCACCGCAGCAATTACAAAGTGTTTTAGATAATCAAGCGGTTGAAATCAGCGATGGTTTTGTGCCAGATCGGCGCGCCATTAAACCGCTGCGAACCTTTAAAACCAAGGCCCCTCATTGGAAGCTAGAGTTTGATCGCAGCAGCCTGCGCTCGGGTGCGGTACACTACAACCCAGAAAACGATACCTTAGTGCTATCCAATATCCCAGAAGAAATGCGTAAAGAACTCTTAGCTGAAACCAAATCATAAACAAGAACACGGCTCATATTGCATTGCAATAAAATTCAACTAAACTAGCTAGGCCAGCCTGAGTAAACACCAGACCACTTTATTAAAGAGGCCTGACCTCTCAAGCTGGCCAAGTCATAGGCAAAATGTAATATTACATACACAAAAAAATTGGCGTAATATCTTTAAACTGTAATCTATAACAGCGATGCTAGGCGATGTGACCGGCTCCCCATCAGGGGCCCCAGTGATCAAACGGTAACCCTCAAAAAAGGTATTCCCATGACTCTGCCTTCTACGTTCAAAACCCCTCGCCAGCGACGTCAGCTGGAACAATCTCAGCGCAATATGGAAATCGTCGTGATGGGGCTTCATCGGCAACAATTTGAAGCGAGGCGTCAAATAAGGAATGAGCTGGCAGATCGCGCCGCCGCCAAAGCAGATAAAGCATTAGATTATTTAGAAGATATTAAATAGCAAGGCCCCACATACAAAAAAGCCACGATTTAATCACCGTGGCTTTTTTTCTTTGATAAAACACAATTACAGCATGAAATCAAAATTCAAAAAATCTTCATCCTGCTTCCAAGCATTTGCTTTATACAAACCTTGCGCCGCAAAATTAGTTTTGGCAGTGGAAAGTGTCAGCGCCACTGCACTCGAGGCCTTAGCAAATACCTTAGCCTGATCCAACAAAGCCCCACCTACGCCAAGTTTTCTTGCATCTGGCCTCACAAAAAGATCATTTAAGATATATTTTTTGCGCATTGATACAGAAGAAAAAGTTGGATAAAGTTGAGCAAACCCCAATAGCATCCCCGATTCATCACAGGCAATAAGCAATATCGACTGCTGATTAATCAATCTATCTGATAAAAATAGTATTGCAGCATTCAGATCACTTTCTTTACCATAAAACACGCGATACTGATCAAACAACACTGCAACCTCTGCCACCTCCAAAATATCTGCTAACTTTATTTTCATTTAATCACCTCATGATGTTTTCCGCTTATTTACATAGCAAGCATACTCGCAGTTAAACCCCTCGCCCTACATTACTAATTTTTAAATATATATTCCTGATTATGTCTCTTACTCATTTTTTGTCGTTTCCCTGAGGTTATCGACATGAAGGGATATAAGCCTTTGTTTGAGCAAGAGACGTAATCAGCTCAATATTTTCGTGCGCGGCAAACTCATAACAAATAAGCTGCCACGTGGGGCTGACCTCTGGCAGAAAGCGATCAATTAATTGATGAATTACTCGAGGCGGATGTGATTGTTGCAGGCGTGCCCATGTACAACTTTGGGCCTCCTGCGCCGTTCAAGGCGTATATCGACAATATCGTACGGGTAGATAAAACTTTCGGCTTTGATCGCCAGCGCCCGAATGAGCCTTACTGGCCGCTACTAGCAGAGCAGCACAAGCGCTTGGTTATTCTGTCCGCTCGCGGCGATTATGGTTACAACCAAGGTGAGCGCATGGCTGCAAGCAATCACGTTGAGCCATCCATTTGCACAGCCTTTGCCTATATTGGCATTAGCCACGTTTTTGGCTCGGCCATTGAATACGATGAATTTGTAGATCATCGACTCACTCACTCTATTCAACAGGCGGAACAAGCCGTGGGGCAGATTGCCCGCGATTTATCGCTTTTAAATAGTTAAGGGCAACGATTAATCGCTCAATTGCATGCCCATCAAGCGGCCAGCAATTTACGCTCATAAACCACATAATCACGGCTAGGTTGCCAGCCTGCGTTTTTATATAAGGATAAGGCGTCTTTTTCGCTAGCGGCGGATTCCATTTCCATATAGCCCACACTATGGGTAGCGGCGAAATCTTCGGTGGCTTTAATCAGCGCACGGCCTACGCCTCGATGCCGTGATTCTTTAGTTACATATAAATCATTCAGCAATAACGTTTTTTGCATGCGCAGTGAAGAGATATTCCAATATAGCTGGGCAAAGCCCACCGTTTTAGTGCCTTCACACGCGGTAAATAATACCGAATCACCGCTTTTTAGGCGTTCAATTAAAAATTGATGCCCTGCTTCTAAATCTGTAGCTTGATTAAAGTGCTGGCGATACTCATCAAATAAAGCCCATGCCCCCCATAAACGCCAGATTTCATGCAGATCATCTAGATTAGCTTGGCGAATAGTCAATGTGCTTCCATCGTTTAATAAGGTATTCATTTTTTTATCCAGATAAATCGTAGCGTTCGGCGAGGCAATCATTTAATTCGATGTCATGCTGTATTTGATAATAAGCATTCAAACACAAGCTTGATTTGTGGTAAAACAAGCAATTCTTATGTTGCATAAGCCAAACTGATGCTTGACTACAAATTACTAGAAGCGCTGGAAATGGTGGTAAAGGAAAGTAGTTTTGAGCGCGCAGCTAAGCGGCTTTTCCTGACGCAATCGGCGGTTTCACAGCGGATTAAATCGCTAGAAGAAAAGCTAGGCAAAGTATTGGTGGTGCGCGAAAGCCCCGTACACGCTACCCGCGCCGGTGAGATGCTGATTGTGCATTTTCGGCAAGTACGCCAGCTAGAAGCTGCGCTGGCCGAGCAAATTGATTTTAAAGAGCAAGATTGGCAAAGCGTGCGCCTTGGCGTGAATGCCGATAGCTTGGCCGTTGGTTTATTAGATGCGCTTGCCCCGCTCTTAGAAAGTGAGCGTTTATTGCTGGAATGCGTGATTGATGATGAGGGCTACACGCTGGATTTGCTGCGCGCGGGCGATGTGGCGGGCTGCATCAGCACGCAATCCAGCGCCGTGGCTGGCTGCGCAGTACAAAGCCTTGGCAGCATGCCCTATGTGTTTGTGGCCACACCGACATTTGCCGAGCGCTATTTTTCCCAAGGCTTTACCCAAACTGCCCTAATGCACGCACCAACGGCGGTGTTTGGCAATAGGGATTCATTACACCGGCGCTGGCTAGGCGAGCGTTATGGCATCTTGGATGATCACTTCCCCTGCCATCAGATCCCAGAAAGCCACGCTCTATTTGATGCAGTTTGCTTTGGGCTGGCCTACGCCGCCATCCCTTACGCCCAAGCCAAGCATGCGATTGCCAGCGGAAAAATTATTGAGTTAGCCCAATCCGAGCGAATTTATATCCCCTTGTTTTGGCACCATTGGCAGAAACAAACGCAAGAAGCCAAACGCATCAGCGATGCCGTGCTCGCTTTTGGCAGGCGCGTACTGCCATCGCAAGAGGCTTCGCTGCATTTAAATGCATTGTAAGCACGATGCAAAGTAGGCCACCTACACCAAAATAAAACTGGCGTTTAAAAATACTTTTATTCGAAAAAAGCACTATCAGAGCGAAACAAACTAAAAATAGAGCGTTTAAGGATAAAATAAGCCGATAAGATTTAATATGATGATGGCTCTACAAGGAGCCACACGATGAAAGCCATGCTATTAACCGCCTTACTAATGAGCCAAACAATTTTTGCCGCAGATTTTAGTGTTCGCAGTTCAGATATCAAGGCCGACACGCCAATGTCGGCCAAGCAAGAATTTAACGGCTTTGGCTGCAGCGGAGCCAACCTTTCCCCCCAATTACAATGGCAAAATGCGCCAGCCGGAACCAAAAGCTTTGCAATCACCATATTTGATCCAGACGCCCCCACAGGTAGCGGTTGGTGGCACTGGAATGTGGTTAATATCCCAGCAAGCACAACATCTGTGGCCACTGGCAGCGTCCCTAAGGGCGCATTAGAAACACGCACCGACTATGGCACAGCAGGCTTTGGTGGCGCATGCCCACCAGCCGGAGACCCCGCTCACCGTTATATTCATACCATCTGGGCTTTAGATGTTGAACAACTACCCCTCGATGCCCAAGCCAGCGGTGCATTAGTGGGCTATATGCTCAACCAACACAAGCTAGGCACAGCTCAACTGATCGCCACATATCAGCGAAAGAAATAAACGCCCGAAATAGAGCAGTTTGTACTTGTAAGGCGGGTGAAACCCACGCGCTATCACCCTGACCCTATCAACTTAAGACAAAAAATAGGAGCAAATCTGGTTTTGCATAGGGTGTGCAAGTCGTTTTTCTTGCGCACCGCTTTCGGTGCGCAACGACTACGTCGTTGTACACCCTACGAAAATCTGATTCATCCTAAGACAAAAGCGACGTTAATAGGATGAGCTTGCTTCCGTCCCACAATCAGGAAGGTGATTACAATAATCCTCAATCAATCCAACAGGAGCCTGAATGAGCCAGCTTATAAGCCGCAGTATTCAGCAGTGTGTGATTCAAGCCAAAGCCACGCAGTCCTTACGACAAGTGTGCTTTCTGCAATTTACCCTGATGCGGGTACGCCATGGTGCCAAGCATATTTACCTCAACGAGCAAACGCAGATTGCCCGTAGCGGGGATATCATCATTGTGCCCGCAGGGCTAGAAATGAGCTTATCTAATCAGCCAGATGCACATGGCTATGTGTGCGAGGTACTGCAACTCGATTCAAAGATCATGCAAACATGCCGCAGCGCCTATCCCAAGGCTGTACACGGCCTGCAAACCATAGAGCCTAAGCTGTGCGCCAAGCTCAGCCCCATTATTGCCCAGCTATGGGATGAGCTTTTTACAGCAAGCCAGCGTGGCGAGATGATAGAGCTGCTAGAGCATCGCGCCATTGGCTTGTTACTAGGGCTGGTGCTAGCAGGCTTGGGCGGCGCACTGTTTGTGGATCGTAGCTCACCTGTTGTCACACGAGTCCAGCAACAGGTTTTATTTCAGCCGGGTAAAGAATGGACCGTGAAAGAGATGGCACAGCATTTACAAATGGGTGCATCCACGCTACGCCGCCAGCTTGGTCAGGAAGGCAGCTCATTTCGGAAAATACTTGAGCAAGTCAGGTTAAATACCGCATTAGGCATGATTCAAACAAGTAAGCAGCCCATTGGGCAAATAGCAAGGCAATGCGGCTTTGCCTCCGCTTCCCGCTTTAGTAGCCGCTTTCATCTGCACTTTGGAATCAAGCCCTTGCAACTAAGAGCAAGCGTGATGTAAAACTTATTACGTTTAAAACACTCCCGTAAGCCCTGCGACAATGCACAACATTAAAACGATCGTTTGTAAAGGCGGGATACTCCGGTCACGCAAGGAGCCATATCTTGCTATTTTGTCTTATATTCCAGCAAGATAAGGCAAGAAACAATGTCCCGCCCACTGAACAAAATGAGCCGTATCGCGGCCAAAACTGCCAGCCTACCGCAAGGCTTACGCAGCTTTATCCTCACCAAACTATTTGGCCGCATCGTGCCTTTTTTATCCACGGCCTCGGTGCAATTTGAAGAAGTCAGCGCGGAGCGGCTGGTGGTCTCCATTAAAAACCGTCGTAAAGTACAAAACCATATCAAGGGCGTGCACGCTGCGGCGATGGCGCTGCTGGCCGAAACCAGCACCGGCTTTGTGATGGGTATGAATGTGCCGGACGATAAACTGCTGCTGCTTAAATCCATGCATGTGGATTACCAAAAGCGCTCACAGGGCGATATGCGTGCTGTGGCCACCTTAAGCAAGGACCAAATCGAGCTATTACACAGTAGCGACAAAGGTAATTTCGCGGTGAATGTAGAGATCAGCGATGAATCTGGCGAAGCGCCTATTCAGTGCGAAATGGTCTGGGCTTGGCTACCCAAAAAGCGCGATTAAGCCTATTTTAGCCATCCAATCAATTATCCAATCCATATGACTTTGCAAGCTTCTACTCACCAAGGATGCCCCATGCAATACGAAACGATTGAAGTGAATGTCAGCAACGCCATCGCCCTTGTCACGCTTAATCGCCCTAAAAAAGCCAACTCGCTCAATGCCCTGATGTGGCAAGAGATTAAAGCAGCCTTGCAATGGTGTGATCAAACGGCAGAAGTGCGCGCCGTGGTACTGAATGGTGCTGGGCGTAATTTCTGTGCAGGGATTGATTTGATGATGCTGGCCGAAATCCAAACCAGCCTAAGCAGTGAATGCGAAGCACGCAATCGCGAAACCATCCGCGCCTTAATTTTAAACCTACAATCCTGCGTCAGCAGCCTAGAGCACTGCCGCAAGCCAGTGATTGCCGCGATTCATGGCGCATGTGTGGGCGGCGGCTTAGATTTGGTATTAGCGGCTGATTTTAGATACGCCAGCACAGACGCCAGCTTTAGCGTGCGCGAAGTGGCGATGGGCTTGGTGGCCGACGTAGGCAGCTTACAACGTTTAGGCCGCGTGGTAGGCGAAGGCACCGCGCGCGAAATGACTTTCACCGCAATGGACATGCCCGCCAATGATGCGCTGAATGTGCGCCTAGTAAACAAAGTATTAGCCAGCCCAGAGGAATGCCTTGCCGCGGCCATGCGCACCGCCAGCGTCATCGCCGCACAATCACCGCTGGCCGTGCGCGGCAGCAAGCAAGTGCTGAACTACAGCCGCGACCATAGCATCAGCGATGGTTTGGAATACGTGGCTACTTGGAACGGCGGCATGCTGCTCTCTGCCGACATCAAAGAAGCCATCACCGCCCAAATGAGCGGGCGGGCGGCACAGTTTTTGGATTAAGGACTTGCTATTAATTTTACAAATTAACATGCCCGTCATCCCCGAGTGTATTTATCGGGGATCCAGCAGAGCCACTGGATTCCCGACAGCAACACTCGGGAATGACGATTTTAATAAAGAAACCCGTTAGGGATTTATTTTCAGTCTCATCCTAAGCATCGAGCATAGGCGGCAAGCCAATGCCATCTATATCTAAACAAACCCCATAAAAATCGCCACCAAAATCAGGCAACCGCCAAAGAGATAACCCTGCACCCGCATCGCCTGCTGGCTTTTAAGCTGGCTAAACAATAACTGCCCGCTATATATCCATAACAAATGGCAAAGCACGCTAATCAAAACAAAAACCATTGATATTTGCATCACCTGATTAAATAAAACCAAACTAGGATTTAAAAATTGAGAAAACAATACCAGAATCATGGAATGAATTTTAGGATTTAAAGACACCGATAAAAAACCATCCCAAGCATTCAACCGTGGCAAATCTTTTTTCTCTTTAAGTGATGAAAATTGAAAAAATCCATAAGCCAAATAGAGGGTAAAAATAATCCCTCCCCATTTTAATAACTCACGCAACGCCGGATAAGCCACAAACACCTGACTTAGCCCAAAACCATAAACAAGGCACCAAAATAAATCACCCGCTTCAAAGCCCAATAAAAAAGGCATGGAGCCCCGCACCCCAAAATGCCCACCCGCAGCAGCAAGAATCGTATTCCCCGGCCCTGGGCTGATAATCATCGGTACAGAAAAACCTAATATCAAAGCCCAGACTTCAAATGGAATCATGGCGCTCTCCCTCAGAAATGAATCAATACAGATTAATGATTAAAATTCTGAGAAACAAGCAACAGATCGCGGTGATTTATGCAAAACAGCTGGCGTAATTAAAAAAAGCCCAGCTTTGAAGCTGGGCTTTTTTGCTAAATGTTAAGCCAATCCCTGCTGCAAATCGGCAATTAAATCATCAATATATTCCAACCCCACCGAAATACGGATCAGCCCTTCCGTAATCCCTGCGGCTTCTCGCGCTGCTGGGGTGATGCGGGCGTGGGTGGTGCTGGCGGGGTGGGTGATGGTGCTGCGGGTGTCGCCTAGGTTGGCGGTGCGGCTGATCAGTTGCACGGCGTCGACGATTTTCCACGCTTGCTCGCGGCCACCTTTCACCACAAAAGACACCATACCACCACCGGCGTTTTGCTGGGTCATCGCCAGCTTATGTTGAGGGTGCGAAGGCAGGCCGGGGTAGTAGACTTGCTCGATAGCAGGATGCGCTTCTAGGTAGGTGGCTAACTTTAAAGCGGTTTCTGAATGGGCGCGCATGCGGATAGGCAGGGTTTCTAGGCCCTTGAGTAAGACCCATGCATTAAAGGCCGACAGACTAGGGCCAGCGGTGCGTAGGAATAGATACACCGGCTCAATCAAGGCAGAAGAGCCAACCACTGCCCCGCCCAACACGCGGCCTTGGCCGTCAATAAATTTAGTCGCCGAATGCACCACCAAATCCGCACCTAGCGCTAAGGGCTTTTGTAAGATGGGGGTGCAAAAGCAGTTATCCACCACCAGCAGGGCATCGTGCGCATGGGCGATGTCGGCAATGGTGCGAATGTCACTGATTTCAGTCAGCGGGTTGGATGGTGTTTCTAAGAAAAACAGTTTGGTATTGGGCTGGCAAGCATCCGCCCATTCGGCGGTATCTGTCGCCGAAACATAAGTCACGCCCACACCAAACTTACTGAGGTACACATTAAGCAGCTGGATGGTGGAGCCAAACAGGCTGGCCGAGGCCACCACATGATCGCCATATTTTAAATGCGCCATAAATAGCGACAAGATGGCGCTCATGCCCGATGCCGTGGCCACGGCACGCTCGGCCCCTTCTAAGGCGGCGAGTCTTTCTTCAAAAGCGCTGACGGTGGGATTGGTAAAGCGAGAGTAAATAAACCCAGGAATTTGGCCGGTAAATTTAAGCGAGGCTTCTTCGGCGCTGCCCACCACAAAGCTGGAGGTAAGGTACATGGCATCTGAGTGCTCGCCAAACTGGCTACGGCTGGTACCAGCGCGCACGGCTAAAGTATCGGGATGTAAGGCTGCGAATTCTTCTTCATTCATGGCTTAACTCTACTCACTCACGGTCAACATCAATAGGGGCTTAAATCGTGTAAGGCGAAGGATTCAGCTCGAAATATTTTCCCTAGGAATATCTTAGGATGGGCACGTTTTTGTGCCCACACTTAATATGCCGCGTGGGAACAACGGCGCGCCCACCCTACACGGTTTATTTCAGGCGCTTATTTCGCGCTAAGCCACTATTTTATGTGAAGAATACGCCTTGTTGCAGTTTATCTGCCGCTATTCAAATGCAAGGTATCTAGCAAACCTATTGTAAGCCGCTTCAACCCCCCTTCTTTCCAAGCAATCAACCTCATCGCTAATGCAACTAAGTTGCGCAATTGAGTTGCATTTAGGTATGCTAGCGCTTTTACTAGGAGTGCAATATGCATAAGCATCTACCCGTCACGGTTTTGTCTGGCTTTTTAGGCGCGGGCAAAACAACGCTGCTCAATCATATTTTGCAAAACCGTGAAGGCTTGCGCGTGGCCGTGATTGTGAATGATTTATCCCACATCAATATTGATGGCGAGCTGATCCATCAAGGCGGTTTTAAGCGCGGCGAAGAAAAACTGGTGGAAATGAGTAATGGCTGCATTTGCTGCACCCTACGTGAAGATTTGCTAGAAGAAGTAGCTAAGCTTGCCAAAGAAAACCGCTTTGATTATCTGCTGATCGAATCAAGCGGCATTGCCGAGCCTTTGCCTGTGGCCGAAACCTTTACATTCAGAGATGAACAAGGCCAATCGCTATCTGATATCGCACGATTAGATACCATGGTCACCGTTGTGGATGCCTTTAATTTTTTAAAGGATTACGCCAGCGCCGATCTATTAAGCGATCGCGGCGAAACCGCAGGGGAAGGCGATGATAGAGCGCTGGTTGATTTACTGATTGAGCAGATTGAGTTCTGTGATGTGCTTATCATTAGTAAATCCGACATGATTAGCATGGCGCAGCTGGCTGAGCTGCAAAGCATTTTAACGGCGCTTAACCCACGGGCGATTCAAGAAATTGCCATCAATGGCCAAGTGCCACTCAAGCGCATTATGGGCACTGGGCTGTTTGATTTTGAAGTGGCCGCCAATTCACCTGGCTGGCTACAAGGCTTACGTGGTGAAGAAATCCCCGAAACAGAGGAATACGGCATCTCCAGCTTTGTATGGCACGCCCCCTGCCCCATGCATCCACAGCGCTTCTGGGATTTAATCCATAGCGAATGGCCTGGGGTTTTAAGGTCTAAAGGTTTTTTTTGGCTAGCCAGCCGCCCTGATTTTGCCGGTAGCTGGTCGCAAGCCGGTGGGGCATGTCGTCATGAAGCGGGCGGCTATTGGTGGGCCAGCGTGCCAAAAAAACACTGGCCAGAAGACGACGAGCATATTGCAGAGATTATGGAGCGCCGGGACGATCATTTTGGCGATCGCAGGCAAGAGATTGTATTTATTGGGCAGGATATCGATGAAGCTGGTTTTCGTGACAGGCTTAATCACTGCTTACTAAGCGAGGATGAGTTAGCCCTAGGAGTAGAGCAATGGGCCAATTTTCAAGACCCGTTTCCACGCTGGGCAGCGCAGCCTACCGTATAAACCCAACAAAAAAGCCCCCTTTCGGGGGCTTTGCTTACTAGATTTAATCGAGCTTAAAGCAGATTCTGCTCGCCCACACCGATATTCATATCTAATAAACGGCTTTCGGCTACATCACCGGCTTTTGCCGACAAAGGCGATAGACGCTTGGCTTCTAATTCATCCAGATATTGCGGCGTAATATCGCCGGTAATATATTTACCATCAAAACAGGATGTTTCAAAAGAAGTGATTTTGCCTGCACTGGCTTTGCTACACGCATCAATCAGAGCATCTAGCTCTTGATAGATAATGGCATCTACGCCAATCTCATCGGCAATTTGCTGATCCGTGCGGCCCGTTGCAATCAGCTCTGCACGGGTTGGCATATCAATGCCATAAACGTGCGGGAACATCACTGGTGGCGCAGCGGATGCTAAATACACTTTAGTCGCCCCGCAATCTCTTACCATTTGCACAATTTGGCGGCTGGTGGTGCCACGTACAATTGAATCGTCTACCAGCAATACATTCTTGCCACGGAATTCAACCGCAATTGGATTGAGCTTTTGGCGCACTGATTTTTTACGGCTGGCTTGGCCAGGCATAATAAAGGTGCGGCCAATATAGCGGTTTTTCATAAAGCCTTCGCGATATGGCAAACCTAATTTATTGGCTAATTGCAAGGCTGAATCACGGCTGGTATCCGGAATAGGAATCACCACGTCGATATCGAGCTTTGGAATCACGGCGGCGACTTTATCGGCTAGATTTTCACCCATATTTAATCGCGCTTCGTGCACCGAAATACCATCAATCACGGTATCAGGGCGGGCGAAATAAACGTGTTCAAAAATACAAGGCACCAGCACAGGGTTAGCATGGCACTGCTTGCTATGGAATTCGCCTTCAAAAGTCACATACACCGCTTCACCCGGTGCAATATCACGCTCAAATTTAAAGCCCAATACATCGTGAGCTACCGATTCAGAGGCCACAATATATTCAAGGCCATCGGCTGTTGCATGTGTGCCTAAGCAAAGCGGGCGAATACCGTAAGGATCACGGAATGCCACCAAGCCAAAGCCTGCAATCATGGCCACTACAGCGTAAGCACCTTTTACGCGCTCGTGTACGGCGGTAATGGCATCAAACACGGTATCTGCATCCAGCTGCGGGCCGGTTACACGGCGTGATAGCTCGTGGGCAAACACATTGAGCAGCGCTTCAGAATCAGAGTTGGTATTGATATGACGCAGATCAGTGCGGTACATATCTTCTTTCAACTGCTTATCGTTGGTCAGATTGCCGTTATGCGCCAGCACAATCCCAAACGGGCTGTTGACATAAAAGGGCTGCGACTCAGCAAGGCTAGAGGCCGAGCCAGCCGTTGGGTAGCGCACATGGCCAATCCCAGCGTTGCCCATCAAAGAGCGCATATTGCGAGTGCGGAATACATCACTCACTAAACCCTGCCCTTTGTGCATATGGAGCGTTAGCCCCTCAGCAGTAACGATCCCTGCAGCATCTTGACCACGATGCTGCAAAACCAGCAAACCATCGTATAACAACTGATTAACGGGTGTCTTGGCGACGATACCTACAATGCCACACATCGGAATGCCCCTTTGGGTTCTTTAATCTAACAAATGCACGCGTAACAGCCAAAATGGCTATCACGGCAGTATCTTTTAACAAGGGCGGCGGTGAATGCCTGCCCAAAATCAATCGTAATGAATGCGCGCCGCCAATGACTCTGGCAACCAAACCTTGGCCATCACGGCAGCTTCTTCAAATAAGGGGCTAAACATGGCATTTCGCCAGATCATTTGCTTAGGCAAACTGGTGAAACCAGCGGCCAGCACCAAGGTTAAGCATAATAAAAAGCCACGTAATAGACCAAAACCTGCACCCAACAAGCGATCCATCGGTTTTAAACCTGTAGCCTGTAAAAATTGATTGAACGTCACTCGCAACATGGCGGAAGCCACCCAAGTCACAAAAAATATCGAGACAAATCCAGCCAAGTAACGCAATTCATCATTGGGTAAACTTTGCGGCATCCACATAGCCGCAACGCTGGCGTAATGGCTGGCTAACCAAAATGCCAGCACCCACGCCGCCAGCGCCAGCACTTCTTGCACTAAGCCCCGCATCACGGACAGCAACATGGATAAGCCCAGAATGCCTAATACTGTGTAATCAAAGCCTGTCATGGTTCAACCTATTTGCTAGATAGGTGCCCGCTTAAACCAAGCACTCCCATTTTTTTAAGGTAGCTTTGGGCTTTCGCTTCATCTTTCACTGGGCCAACTCTAACCCGTGTTAATGCGCCCTTTTCTGTGGTTACTTTTTCAGAATAGGCAGGCACACCTTCGGCCTTTAGCTTACTGACGACTTGCGCAGCCTTTTCGCCATCGGCATAAGCGCCAATTTGAATGTAGTACCGCTTATCAATCAGGGGTTTTTCAGCAAGGGCAACTTGCTTACTTGGCGTGGTATCCAGCCCTTCTAATATTTTTTGAGGATCAGGCAAAGCAATAGGCGTTGGTTTAGGCGTAGGAGGAGGTGTCATCACTACTTTTTTCTGATGATTAACCAATTTACCAGGCAAGACAGACTGTGTGCTACTGGCTACCCGATATTGCGGTGCTGGTGTAGGCGTTAATTCTTGAGGGGGGGGAGCAAGCTCTGGCTGCGGCGTTAAAACAACTGCCGCCTCCGTGGCCGCCATAGACGCCACTTCAGGAGCCGCCGTTACCGCAGGTTGTAGCAGAGCGGGTGAGCTAGAGATGATTTCTATGCTATTACTGCCAGCGATACTGCTTGGTGGCGTGCTATCAAGTGCAGTCCACAGCACAATCAGGGCAAACACCACTAAGGTAATGGCTCCTACTAAGCGGCGACGGGCACGTTTTTTAAGCTGCAACAAATCTTCGCTGGTGTTTCGGTTAAGCATATTCAGCGCTCACGCGTCGCCATAACTTCAGCAACTGTGTAAAAGGATCCAAAGGCGAGAATTCTATCACTTTCTGTAGCCAGCTTACAGGCCGCAGTGAAAGCAAATTCGACATTCTCATAAATATTTATCTGCGCTCGAGGAGTAAGGCTACTGACAATTTTAGCAAGTTGCTCTGGGCTAGCCGCTCGTGGCAATTGCGGTGCAGCTAAGTGCCAAACATCAATACGATCTGCCAACAAGGCCACAACTCCAGCAATATCCTTATCTGCCATCATGCCCATCACGGCATGGGTAACTGGATAAAAGCCCATGCTATCTAAATTAGCCCGTAAGACTTTAGCCGCGTGCGGATTATGCCCTACATCAAGCACCACCGCAGGCCGCCCTGGTAATACTTGAAAACGGGCCGCCAACTCAACCTCAAGCAAGCCGCGCTTTATATCACCAATTCCAATAGGCAGTACATCTTTTACCGCATCCAGCAGAGCCAGCACAACCGCAGCATTACCTAATTGATACTGCCCACGCAGTGCGGGAAACGGCAGCGCATGGCGGCGTACACCGTTTTTATTCCACCACGTCCACTGCTGACCTTCTGCTTGCTTTTCAAAACCAAAATCTTGCCCAATAAGCTGCAAGTCTGCACCAATACGTTTTGCCTCATTAATCAAGCTTTGAGGAGGCTCAGGATCAGCACAAATTGCAATTTTATTGGCTCGATAAATACCCGCTTTTTCAAAACCAATAGCCTCGCGCGTGTCACCCAAATAGGACTGATGATCTAGGCCGACATTTACGACTGCCGAAGCCGTTGGCTCAAAAACATTGACCGCATCTAAGCGCCCACCCAAACCTACTTCTAACACCGCCACGTCCACGCCTGCAGCCATAAACTGCTGCATTGCGGCAAGGGTGCCAAACTCAAAATAGGTCAGCGATATTTCACCACGTGCCGCTTCAATCGCTTGAAAGCTGGCCACGATATCGGTGTCGCTTGCTGGCTGCAGATTAATGGCAACGCGCTCGTGATAATGCAATAAATGCGGCGAGGTATAAGTACCTACTTTGTATCCAGCAGCATGTAAAACACTCGATAACATCGTGCAAACCGAGCCTTTACCATTGGTCCCCCCTACTAATAACACGGGAAAATCAGGCTTTAAGCCCATAGCATCACGCACGCTGGCAACACGTGTTAGCCCCATATCAATGGCGCTGGGGTGAAGCTGCTCTAAATAGGAAAGCCACGCATCAAGGGAGGAGGAATCAAACGGTGTAGGCATCAGTTCAGAGCTGGCTGTTTAGAAAGAAGCGTCATTAATAGCGCTAGTTTCTGACGCATTTCACGGCGATCAACGATCATATCAATCGCACCTTTTTGCAAAAGGAATTCTGAGCGCTGAAAACCCTCAGGCAATGTTTCACGCACGGTTTGCTCGATCACTCGTGGGCCCGCAAAACCAATTAAGGCACCAGGCTCGGCCATGACCACATCACCCAAAAAAGCGAAAGAAGCCGAAACCCCACCCATAGTTGGATCAGTCAAGATAGAAATAAAGGGTAATTTTTTATCCGCTAACTTGGTTAAAATCGCACAAGTTTTAGTCATTTGCATTAAGGAGTTCAAGCCTTCCTGCATACGCGCACCACCAGAAGCGGATACGCAAATAAACGGTACGTTATTTTCAATGGCCGCCCGGACACCGCGCACAAAGCGCTCCCCCACTACCGAGCCCATTGATCCACCAATAAACTTAAACTCAAACGCAGCGATCACCACTGGCACAGTCAAAATAGCGCCCTGCATGACAACCATTGCATCGTCTTCGCCCGTATCGGCTTGTGCGGCGTGGAGACGATCGATGTATTTTTTACTATCTTTAAACTTAAGAACATCGACTGGCTTAACTTCAGCGCCAATCTCAAAACGCCCCTCTTGATCGAGCAGTAAATCCAAGCGGCGACGCGCAAATACCGCGTTGTGGTAATCACACTTTGGACATACTTCTAAATTATTTTCTAAATCAGTGCGGTATAAAACCGCGCTGCAAGCAGGGCATTTATGCCATAAACCCTCAGGCACACCTGACTTGGACACCGTAGTGCGAATCTTAATCTTCGGCGGAAGCAGTTTTTGCAGCCAGCTCATTGTTATTTCTCCATCCTTGCAACTAAAGATGGCACGGCATGCCGTGCCCCTACTTAGCGTGCAGTATCCATCGCGGCACGAATGCCGGTTAGAAAATCAGTTAATCGATCTGCCAAGCCGTCTTCCCCAGCTTCAGCTTCTTTTACTAAACGTGAGCCAATCACCACCGCATCGGCCACGCGAGCCACCGCTTTTGCGGTAGCTGCATCACTAATCCCAAAACCAACCCCAATAGGAA
Source organism: Iodobacter sp. CM08 (assembly GCF_033446605.1). Classification (NCBI taxonomy): domain Bacteria; kingdom Pseudomonadati; phylum Pseudomonadota; class Betaproteobacteria; order Neisseriales; family Chitinibacteraceae; genus Iodobacter; species Iodobacter sp. CM08. The sequence continues at coordinate 25,007 of NZ_JAWQUO010000006.1, forward strand.
TGGTGAGATACTGTTTTAATACATTCAGTTTTTCTGTGACGTCGCTAATATCTAAGTTAGCTGAACCGGTCACGCCCTTCAGCGAAACATAGTACACATAGCCTGCGGCCATCTCGGCAACGACTTTGATCCGCGCAACTTTTGTAGTTGGCGCAAGTAAGAAAATGGGATCAATCCCGTGTTGCTTGAGGATATCCACACGCTCTTTGGCTTCTTCAGGCGGTAAATCAACGGTTAATACCCCGTCCACCCCTGCCAATACCGCAGCCTTAGAAAACGCCTCATAACCCATCGCTTCCATTGGATTGGCGTAGCCCATAAGCACAACCGGTGTTTCAGTATTGCTTTGGCGAAACTCGGCCACCATACCTAATACTTGGCGTAAAGATACACCATGCAATAGCGCACGCTCTGAAGCACGCTGAATCACAGGGCCATCGGCCATAGGATCAGAAAACGGCACGCCCAGCTCAAGAATATCAGCACCACCAGCCACTAAGGCATGCATCACATCCACCGTGATACGGGGATGCGGATCACCCGCAGTCACAAAAGGGATCAAGGCTTGACGATTTTGGCCTTGCAAACGCGCGAATGTAGCTTGAATTCGGGACATATATCAGCATTCCACAAAGAATTATTAAAATCTAAAACATCTGTAGCTACAGAAAACAACGGGCACATAAATTAACGCAAGAAACCCCAAAACTTAGCTTAAAACTAACAATCAGTATGTTTCTTTTTATGTGTTCTCAACCCCCTTTTGTGGCTACAGATTTTTGTATTTTTTCAATGCGCGATTAGAGCTCGATCCCCGTTAAGCGCGCCAAAGTAGGAATATCTTTATCCCCTCGGCCCGACAAGTTCACCAGAATCACCTGATCTTTAGACATTGTTTTTGCCATTTTTGCCGCGTGTGCCAATGCATGACTGGACTCAAGGGCCGGAATGATACCCTCAAAATGACAAAGATCGTGAAAAGCTGCAATCGCTTCATCATCATTAATGGCCACGTACTCTGCACGGCCAATATCTTTTAGGTAACTATGCTCTGGCCCAACCCCAGGATAATCAAGGCCCGCAGACACCGAATGGGTATCGCTGATCTGGCCGTTTTCATCTTGCATTAAGAAGGTGCGATTGCCATGCAATACGCCTACCTTGGCATTGGTAGTAAGCGGCGCCGCGTGGCGGCCGGTATCAATACCATCCCCGCCCGCCTCAACCCCAATCAAGCGCACCGATAGATCATCTACATAAGGGTAGAAAATGCCGATTGCATTCGAGCCACCACCCACACAGGCCACCACGGCATCGGGCTGACGACCTATCATTTCTGGCATTTGCACCTTGCATTCATCACCAATCACCCGCTGAAAATCACGCACTAGCTGTGGATACGGATGTGGCCCAGCGCACGTACCGATGATGTAATAGGTAGAATCTACATTGGTCACCCAATCACGCATCGCTTCATTCATCGCGTCTTTCAGCGTTTTTGTGCCTGACTCCACCGGCACTACGGTTGCACCTAGTAACTTCATGCGGTAGACATTAGGTGCTTGACGTTTTACGTCTTCAGCGCCCATATACACGATACATTCCAAGCCATAACGCGCAGCCACAGTGGCCGAGGCCACGCCGTGCTGGCCCGCGCCGGTTTCAGCAATAACGCGTTTTTTACCCATGCGACGCGCTAACAGCGCTTGGCCTATGGTGTTGTTTACCTTATGTGCGCCGGTATGGTTTAAATCTTCGCGCTTTAAATAAATTTGTGCGCCGCCAAGTAGCTCTGACCAGCGTTTAGCATGGTAGATCGGGCTGGGGCGGCCAACGTAATGCTTTAGCTCGCTGTGATACTCAGCCACGAAATCTGGATCTTGCAGGGCTTTTTCGTACTCAATACGAAGCTCATCCAACGCAGGGATCAAAGTTTCGGCTACAAAAATACCACCAAACTGGCCAAAATGGCCTTGGGAGTCAGGCTGCTGATAGGTTTCCTGCTGGGGTTTCTGTCCGTGAGCTGTCTCAGTCATGCGCATTTCTCTCCGCTTGATTAATAAACGCAGCAATTTTTGCTGCATCTTTGATTCCCTTACTGCTTTCTACGCCGCTGGATACATCAACGGCCCAAGGTTTAACCTTACAAATTGCTGCATAAACATTATCTGGATGTAAACCCCCCGATAAAATCAAGGGCAGCGGCAGCGACTTAGGGAGCAGATCCCAATCAAACGCCTCGCCAGTTCCGCCTGGCACGCCTTCAACAAAAGCATCGACTAAAATACCCTTACAAAGCCCATCCACGTAGCGCTGTGCGTATTCTACCAAATTTATATCAGGTCTTACCCTAAGCGCCTTTAAATAAGGTCGGCCAAACTGCCGACAGTACTCAGGCGTCTCATCGCCGTGAAACTGCAGTAGGTCTAAAGGCACCTTATTCAGTACGCCACACACAAAGCTCACATCGGCATCAACAAACAGCCCTACGCTACTTACAAAGGCAGGCAAGGCGGCCACAATCTGCATTGCGGCGTCGATTTCCACATGCCGAGGGCTAGGTGGGTAAAACACAAGACCAATAGCATCGGCCCCTAGCTCCGCCGTACGCAGCGCCATATCTGCATCCCGCAAACCGCAAACTTTGATACGTGTTTTCATTGGCAACACCTTAAATCAAACCATGCCGTGATTCTGGCTCACTCGCCAGCGCATATTCAGGGGGATAGCTTACACCAGCTAGGTAGAGCCCGTCTGGCATAAAGGTGGGGGGCGCGGACGTTCTGTCTTTGGCTAGGATTAATTCGGCCATCCACTCGGGTTTATCGTTACCTTTCCCAATATGTAGTAAGGCTCCAATAATATTTCTTACCATATGATGCAAGAAAGCATCGGCAGAGAAATCACAAATAATGAGATTACCTTCTTTTTGGATACTCGCCCGCGTCATGGTTTTGACCGGAGATTTAGCTTGACATTCCGCCGCCCTAAAACTTGTAAAATCATGTTGCCCAAGCAAATACGCCATCCCTGCCTGCATCGCCTCAAAATCTAAATCATAAAACGCCCACCCCATTCGCCCTGACCAGAGTGCTGGGCGCACCGGATGATTGAGTAATAAATAGCGATAATGTCGAGCAAACGCCGAGAACCGCGCATGAAAGTCATCCGAGACGGGCTTGGCCCACAATACAGCCACCGAATCAGGCAAAAAACTATTCACCCCCCTCACCCATGCGGTAAGCGGCCGATTGACCTGTGTTTCAAAGTGAACAATTTGCCTTGCGCCATGCACACCCGCATCCGTACGGCCAGCAGCGTGTACGCGAATGGTCTCGCCCGCCATTTGACTCAGCGCCAGCTCTAAAGCCGCTTGCACAGTCGGCAGATCTTTTTGGACTTGCCAGCCATAAAAGGCACGGCCATCGTATTCCACTGCGAGTGCGTATTTCATTAACATCGTCATCTAAAAAGAAGTCATCTACAAAAAAGCACCTAGCGCAGCATCAACAAGGTGCTCAGCGCCGCCATGCACAAGACAATAAGCAGCAGCAAATCAAAAAAAGACAGCGACTCTACCAGAATAGAGACTTCCTGCAACTCGCAAGGCTGCTCTGCAACCGCCAATCGCTGCGCAAATGTGCGCCACGCTAGCGGCTCTGGCTGTGATAAAAATTCGGCAGAGAAACGCATGGTTAAGCTAAGGCGCAAAGCCCAGCGTTGCCGATTTAGCCCCACATAGGCAAATGGGCGCAATAAAGCATACAACCCAGAAAAAATCTGCGCCGAGCTTAATCGCCACAGCAATAGCTGCAAAGCCGCTAGCACCCCCATTAAGCGCACCGCTTGCAGAGCACCAAAAGCCAAGCCTTCTATCGTGGGAGACCAAGGGCTTGGCCAAAGATACTGCCCCGGCGTAGCCCAGCCATATACCAGTGCAATGGCTAATAATAAATAGCGGCAGCGCCTCAAAGTTAAGCGGCAGCGATTAGCGCAGCAGCTTAGAGCAAGCAAAACACATAACGCAGAAAAGACAATGAGTGGGGTACCCTGCAAAATTTGCAAGATACACGCCACCCAAAGCCAAACTACAATTTGATTTGCAGAATGTACTCTAATCAAAGATTACCTAATAAAGCTTGCGCCTGTTTCTGCTGATCGGGGTTACCTTCACCAATGGCCTCTTGCAAGATTTCTCTTGCGCCTTCGACATCGCCCATATCCACATATGCTTTTGCCAAATCTATTTTAGTTTGCACGGGATCATCCCCAGCAAATTCTAAATTTGATTCTGCAGGCGAGAAAGCGGAAGCCGAGTCAAAGTCCAAACCTAAGTCGCCCAAATCAATGGACTCCTCAGCAGGCAAATTAGGCGCGGTGATTTCAAGCGGTGTATCGAGAGAAAAATCAAAATCCAAACCTAAACCATCATCAGCGCTGATCGCCTCCAAGACCTCTTCGGCCCCATCATTAGACGGTGTTGGCGCAGTATCAAGCAAGCCATCAAAAGCAGGTAACTCACCCATGGCTGGCGACTCATCCAAATCCAAATCAGGCAAAGATGCTGTGATATCTACGGCCGCTTCTGGCATGGCATCAAGATCAAAATTTAAATCGAAGGGATCATCAGCAATTGGCTCCGCCGGAGCCAAAACTTCGGCCGGTGCTTTAGCGGTCATTGCAGCAAAATCAACAGGCAAATCCAGATCCAGCATTACATTGTCGCTAGGGGCATCTACTGGCTTTGCGGCTTTTTCTGGCGCCAAGAAGTTGTCCAAACCAAAATCAAGGCTGGCCAAATCATCCAAAACAGGATTTACGGGCGCAGCAGCTGCTACATTTGGCTGCAACTCAGGCAAAGACAAATCAAACTCAGCGATCGCATTAGACTTAGGGCTAACGACATGTTCAGCCGCTGGCGGTACAACATCCAGCTCACTAGGATCAAAATCAAGCGATAGATCTAGATCATTTAAACTAGCTTGATGATCCACACTTGGTGCAGCGGCAGCTTCCACGCCCATCATTGCATCAAAATCACTGACGCTACTCGCAGGTGGCGGCTCTGGAAGCTCATCAAGCGGCAAGTCAAACTCATCAGCTGGCATGGACATATTGTCAAACACGCTAGCGGCCGTGGTCGATGCAAAGGCCGTGTTCACTGGAGCTTGGGTATACAGCGGGTTGTCTGGATCAATTTCACGGCCTTGATACGCCGCCTGTTCCCAATGCGCCCCCTTACCGGAAGTCATAGTAAAGAGGTCTGCTGCCAACTCTTCAAAGGACGTTTTGTCTTTTTTTGCCGCCAATATTTCCAGCAGCTTCAGGCGAATTTCGTGACGATTTGGATCTTTTACCAGGGCGTCACGCAAAATCTCCTCGGCCTGTTCATTCCGATCGTAAGCCATATACACTTCGGCTTCAGCAATTGGATCGACTTCATCCGTATCAATCGTACCTAAGCCTTGACGGCTAAAATCGGTAAGAAAGGAGTTTTCTGTTGGCTGGGTACTAATGACTGCACCACCGGTATTGCCAAGCAGCGTATTAGATTTTAAATCTCCCCCCGTCAACACGCTATCCGCAAATGCGCTACCTTGCTTGCGTCGCCGCGTCCACGCAAAGCCAGCGCCACCCAATAGAATTGCGGCCAAGCCGCCACCTAGTGGTAATAAATTATCCATCACAGCATCTACAATGCCAGGCTCAGCAATAGGCTCTGGAGCGGGCACAGGACGACGTATTTTCTTTGGCGGGCTAACGCTCGATGCGGCACTGGCCGTATCTGGCACAATTGCAGGAACATCGCTGGCCACCAACGGCACCGTTGTCGCTACAGGCGTCGGCAGCGGCGTTGCAACGGGCTGAGGGCTGGCCTCAGAAGCGACGACAGGGTTTGGCTTGTTAACGCCTTGCAACTCAGCCCCTGTTCGGCTTTTCAGCGCCAGTAGTTTTTCCATGTCATGGATGTTTTTTTGCAACTCGGACACGCGTTGGTTTGACTCATCCAAACCTTTTTGCCTTGCCGTCACTTCTTCTTCCAAGGCACGAATACGGCCTTGTGCAGTGGCATCACCCTTCGCTTTACCTGGAGATTCACCCTTAGACAGCTTCAAAACATCTTGATTAGCGCTACCCGGCAAGGCTTTTTCTTCAACCTTTGGGGTGATTTTCCCAGCATTAACCGGCTCATTACCCGCTACTGCTTGGCGCTTTTGCACCGCTTCAGCAACTTTATTGCGATAGGCCTGCCAATCTTTCGATTGCAAGCGGACTTCTTGGGCCGCCTCTTTAGCCGGCGTCACTTGTAAAGCTTCTTTACCCGGCACATTTAAAATGCGGCCACGGCGTAAGCGATTCATATTGCCATCAAAAGCATCTGGATTTTGGCGATAAAGCCCCACCAGCATTTGCTCTAACGAAATACCTTCCGCTTGCGTTTGGCGAGCAACGGCAGACAGGGTATCCCCTGCCTTCACCTTATATTGTTGATCGGTTGATTTATCTGCAGCCGCCGCAACGTCTGCAGACTTGGCTTCTGATTTTCTAGCTGCCGATTTAATAGCACCTGTACGGCGTGTACCAGGCAACACGGATGGCGAAAACGACTCTCTTGACGAGTTTCCCGCCGTAGCAGATGGCGTATAGCCCAGTGGATCAATCAAAGCGGTGTATTCACGCTGGATTTTTCCGTCTGCCCATTTCAGATCAATCACTAAGTCCAAAAATGGCTCTGAAATAGACTGCGTAGAGGACACCAAGACATAGTGCTGGCCATTAGCGCGCTTATCAACCGCAAACCGCAAACCCATCGAAGCCGAAGGGTAAGGGACTTGCGCTTGCGCAAAAGCCTCCGGAGCGGCTAGACGAGCAACTAAGCCCTCTGCCTCACCCGGCTGCACGGAAACTAAATCAATTTCAGCACGAAAAGGCTGACCAAGCCCAGACAATACATTTAGCCTACCTAATCCAACTGCACCCGCAGACAAGGGTACAGCCAGCATAATAGCAAGGACACAAGCCTTGAGTTTCGGTTTGATCGGCACAATTCCCCCAACACTTCACTTTGTTTTTTAACCAAGGTATTAAACCTCAGCGCTTATTGCTTTCTTGATAAACATAACATTTGCGCCAAGCGTGGCGCAAGCCGCACACCTAATTTGTATACCGCATACATGTTAAAACTTGATTTTAGAATAAGACAAAATAATACGTAAAGCGCTCATTCCTACAACTTAAATAACGAAACACAGCCCTAACAATCTAAAAAAACAGAAGCACAAAACGAAGCCACTCCCTTTCCTTATATATGCAAGACACTCAAACCATATAGCAAATATTAAGCATTAATCCAATCTATATCTACAAAAATCAAACAAGCAATGCTAGCCAAGCAAGGTACCGCCACCCACAAAAACCCAGAGCAAGATGCGGAAATCGATTCAGGATACATAGAATAAATCCAATCCCAACAAACACATACAACATATTTAACGCGCAGATACGGCTCAAGGCTTACATCCTAACCGCCCAATTAACTCAACAAATCAATGCAAAATATAATCGCAAAAAATGCAACGAAAAACAAGATTTGTACCCATACCTAACAATAGTTTTCACACAAACCAGATGAATTATAGAACACATCGCCCCCTGTTCTGAGGAAATCGGCGGCTACCTTTTTATCAAACCACCGATAAAACCATTCCACTTTGACCCTTTATAAAATGACATGTGCAAATTGAAAGGGGTGGGTTTTAATTTAGGGTTTTCCTCCTATTTAGCAAAAACATAAAGTCAATTTTATTTGTGAACATTGCTTCAATTTTTAAATAAATCACCGTAAAAATCACTAAGTATTTTTGCTTAGTAGGCACGCGTTTAATCAAAAAAATAAACCAAAAAAATAAAACAAAAACAAGCCAAACATCTATCCTATTCACCGGTCAAATAGATATCAAAAAGCCACCAAATAACCATGGCTACCTTCTCAAGCCCTTACTGAAAACAAAAATCCACCTCAGGCTTCTTGCCTGAAATAAGCTCAGCAATGGCCAATGCGGAGCCACAGCATTCTGTCCAACCTAAAGTGCCATGCCCCGTGTTCAACCAAAGGCTTGGATACTGGGTACGGCCGATATACGGAAGATTACCTGGCGTTGCTGGCCGCAGCCCGGTCCAAAACTCAGCCGCAGCATAGTCTGCACCGTTGGGGAAAATATCTTTCACACGATCAACAATCGCCTTACAACGTACTGCATTTAAATCCAAGTTATAGCCATCAAACTCTGCCGTACCCGCCACGCGCAAATAATCGCCAAGCCGCGAGAACACCAATTTATGGCCATCATCGGTCAGGCTTACTGTAGGTGCGCAATGCTCAGCCCGCACAGGAATCGTGGCGGAATATCCCTTTGCAGGATAGATATCTAAATGAATACCCAAGGGGCGCAGATGCAGCGGGCTATAGCTCCCCAAGCTCACCACAAAAGCATCGGCAGCGAGGGATTCCAGCCCCCGATCACCCAGCACCCGCACCGCTTGCACATCACCTGCTGCGCACTCAAAGCCCGCTATCTCGCAATCGTAACGAAACTTCACTCCCGCCAGCTCACAACGCAGCGCCAATTCATTGGTAAATACCCGTGCATCTCCTGATTCATCGCTAGCCGTATATGTGCCGCCAATGATAGGCCGCATAGAATCACGCAAAGCAGGCTCAATCAATAAACATTCCGCCGCTGACTTAACTTGCCGATCTAATCCTAACTCCCCCATTAATTTTGCCGCTGGAATAGCCGCTTCAAACTCTGACAACTCGGTGTAGTAATGCAAAATACCTTCCGTGCGCTGATGGTATTCAATCCCCGTTGCCGCGCGCAAAGTTTGCAAGGTATCGCGGCTATACAAACCTAATCGCACTAGGTTTTGTAGGTTGTAGCGTGCGCGCTCCTTGGTGCACTGTTGTAAAAAGCGCAAACCCCAGCGCCATTGATGCCAATCCAGCTTAAAACGAAATAACAGCGGTGCGTCTTCTTCCCCCAGCCATTGCAATGCTTTCCAAGGCGCTTTGGGATTGGCCCAAGGCTCAGCGTGGCAAACTGAAATTTGCCCGCCATTGGCGTAACTGGTTTCCCTTGCGGCCTCGGGAGCCCGCTCAATCACCGTGACCTCATGCCCTGCCTGAGTTAAGAACCACGCGGAGGTTATCCCAATCACGCCAGCGCCTAATACAATGACTTTCATTTTTATCTCCCTCATCGAATGACTATTGATATTTTTTTGCGACGTGGATTCCCAAATCCAGCTTTAGATATCAATAGCAACTCAATCAATCAGCGCGCTTATCCTGCGATCAATCCATTGTTTTTTCTTTATGCCGCCCGCAAGGCGATTCATAATACGGCATTCAGAATCATGAAAAGCACATCGGTTTAACTAGAAAGACAAGACTTGATCTAAACTAACATCTCAAACTCCCCCACTCTCTAAAGCCAAGCCCCACCACGCTATGAATCTGTCGCTTAGAACTTCTATTATTTTTGCCACGCTTTTAGGTTTACTCCTCCCCTCAGGCGTAAATGGCTATATCAGCCTGACCCGTCAGCTAGATAATGCCCAGCGACAAATCAATAATGATCACCAGCGGATTGCCGATATCCTAGTACTAGGTATGCAAGAGCCGTTATGGAACCTATCGCCAGACGCAGGCAAGCCACTCTTGGATTCGGTTGTGAGCGACGAGCGCATTGTGCGTATTACGGTCAATGATTCAACGCTTGGTTTGTTTTTAGAAGCCAATAAACCAGAGCGCCGCCGAGGCCATTTGCACTCACTCACCCGAGTCGTCAGCAAGCAAGGCAGCAATATCGGCACCATCACCATTGAATTAGACGATGGCAATGCCACCACACGCATTCGCAGCGAGCAACGCCTCTACCTTGCTGCGGTGCTTTTACAAATCGTTCTAAGCTTAGGGCTGATTCTTTTACTGCTTGAATCGCGCATTATCCGCCCATTAGCCGAGCTATCTAGGCAAGCCATTAAACTAGCTCGCCGTGAGCTAGATGAAGCCTTTACTTGGCATCGCAGCGATGAAATTGGCACGCTTGGGCAAAACTTAGATACCACGCGCCGGTCTTTATCTGAACTTATTTTGACCCTTGAGCAAAAAAACCTACAACTTGAAACGGATTTACTTGGCCGCCGGCAAATTGAATTAGCCCTACGTACCAGCCAAGATCGCTATCGGCGTTTAGTGGAATCCACCCGCATCATTCCTTGGGATGCCAACCCTGATGAATGGCGCTTTACTTATGTTGGCCCGCAGGCAGAAGAATTACTCGGCTACCCGCTTGCACAGTGGTATCACGAAGGTTTTCTTTCTAGCTATTTGCACCCCGATGACAGGCACCATGCATATCGCCTGTTTAGCGAAACCAGTAAGGAAGGCATTTCTGAGTTTGAATGCCGCTTCCAGAGCAGCGAAGGCAAAGAAATTTGGGTGCTCCTTACAGCATCCAACCAATGCGATGCCAATAACAAGCGCACCTTACAAGGCTTTATTATTGATATCAGCGTACGCAAGCAAGCCGAGCTGGATATGGAGCACTACCGCAATCACCTAGAAGAAGTCGTCGAAGCCCGCACCCGTGCGCTCGCCTCGGCTAATCACGAGTTAGAAGCGTTCTCCTACTCGGTATCGCACGATTTGCGGATTCCACTTCGCACCATCGAAGGCTTTAGCCAAGTATTGCTTGAAGACTATATTGGCTCGCTCGACATTAACGCACGTAATTACTTAGCCCGCATCCGTAGCACGACGCACAATATGGCCAGCTTGATTGATGATCTACTCAACTTATCCAAGCTCACCCGCATTGAAGTGCGCAGCCAGCCCATCAATATCAGCGCCTTGAGCGCAGAAATCATCGATGAATTCCGCAGCCTTCAGCCACAGCGCCAAATTGAAGTACGCATTGAAGAGCACCTACAAGCCAATGCCGATCCTAAACTGATCTTGATCGCCTTGCGGCACCTGCTCGACAATGCATGGAAATTTACCGAACAAACAGAACACGCCAAGATCAGCATCGGCGCCAATCAAGTCAACGGGCAAACTGTTTTCCATGTTCAAGACAATGGTTGCGGTTTTGATATGGCACACGCTAATAAGATATTTTCGCCGTTTCAGCGTCTGCACTCCCAAAGCGAGCTCACCGGCAACGGCATCGGCCTTGCCATCGTGCAACGCATTATTCATCGCCATGATGGCCGCATTTGGGCCAAATCACAGGCAGGCAGCAATACCTTCTTTTACTTCACTCTGCCTAATAAATCGCAGCTCAATAATCACCTACTCAACTAATTGTGAGTAAACCCCTTTTCATTTACAGAACGATTGTTCTATAATCAACCTACTTTCACATAGCGCTCGGGACACACACATGGACGACAACAAGAGCAAGGCACTCGCCGCGGCACTCGCGCAAATCGAACGTCAGTTCGGTAAAGGCGCCATCATGAAAATGGGCGAGAACCAAATCCAAAATGATCTACAAGTAGTATCAACCGGATCATTAGGCTTGGATCTAGGCCTTGGCGTTGGCGGCTTACCTCGCGGGCGTGTTGTAGAAATCTTTGGACCAGAATCATCGGGTAAAACCACACTTTGCTTGCACGTTGTAGCTGAAGTACAAAAACTAGGCGGTGTTGCCGCTTATATCGACGCTGAAAACGCACTTGATCCCGTCTACGCCAGCAAGCTGGGTGTAAATGTATCTGAGATGTTGATTTCCCAGCCAGACACTGGCGAGCAAGGCTTAGAAATTGCCGATATGCTAGTTCGCTCCGGCGGCGTAGATATTATTGTGGTTGACTCCGTGGCCGCCCTCACTCCTAAGGCAGAAATTGAAGGAGAAATGGGTGATGTACACGTTGGCCTGCAAGCACGTTTAATGAGCCAAGCCCTACGTAAGCTCACCGGCAATATCAAACGCACTAACACACTGGTGATCTTTATTAACCAGCTGCGTATGAAGATCGGCAATATGATGCCAGGGCAAAGCCCTGAAACCACCACTGGTGGTAATGCACTGAAGTTTTACGCCTCAGTACGCCTTGATATCCGCCGTATCGGCGCGGTTAAGAAAGGTGATGAAATTATCGGCAATCAAACCAAGGTTAAAATCGCAAAAAACAAAGTGGCGCCCCCTTTCCGCATCGTGACCTTTGATATTCTTTACGGCGAAGGCATTAGCCATGAAGGCGAAATTATCGAGCACGGCGTAACGCATAAAATCGTTGAAAAGTCAGGCGCTTGGTATAGCTACAACGGCAATAAAATTGGCCAAGGGATAGAAAACTCCCGCCAATACCTGAAAGACAATCCAGAAATTGCTGCTGAAATCGAGCAAAAAATCCGCGCTAAACTTGGCGCAGGTGGCTTACTACCGATTGATCCAGCGGCATTGTTAGATGATCCCAAAGAAGAATCTGACGAATAAGTATGAGTTCAGTATTGCGCAATAAAGCCTTGCAACACCTTGCGCGCCGCGATCATGCGCGCGGGGAGTTGCGGCAAAAATTACTGCCTTTTAGTGAAGACCCAAGCGAAGTGGATGCCGTCTTAGATGATTTTGTGGAGCGAGGTTGGCTATCTGATACTCGCTTTGCAGAGCAATGGGTTTTCTACCGCTCTGCACGCTACGGCCCACAGCGCCTACGCGCAGAATTACAGCAAAAAGGCGTGGCAAGCGACATTATCTCTGCAGTGATGGAAGAGCATGGCGACGATGAGCTAGCGCAAGCTCGCGCGCTTTGGCGTAAAAAATTTGATAGCCCCCCCCAAGACATCAAAGAAAAAAACAAACAACTGCGCTTTTTAATCAGCCGTGGTTTTTCTGTATCGGTGATTTATAAAGTGGTTGGCGGCGCTGAAGATGATGATTTTTAATCGCTAAAATTGCTATATACACCAATTGAATTTTAATACGTCACGTCCACAAAAAACGCCAAGCATACACAAACCAAGGCAATACCTAGGGAGACCTCTGATTAAATCATCATCCTCGAATCTGTCTATCGGGAATCCAGCGTAAATCCTAGATTCTCGCCTGCGCGGGAATGACGAAAGTGAATAAATCAGAGTTCCCCTAGGCTCTGTCTGGCCGCGTTTTTTATTAAGACGATGAGGATTGCTTGTACTAATAGAGATTATTTTTGTGTGTTATGTCATCAAACTAACAAAACGTGCTCGCAATCAGCCAATATATTTATAATTTGTGATTTTCGCCTATTTCGTAGGCGGCGTATTTTTTGATCATGCGGCTAAATACCCCTTCAACACTCAAAATATTAGACGCCCAAGCGCCGCTGGATCAGCTTATGCTGGGCATAGGGATAAAGCCGCATTACTTTAACCACATATTGCTGCGTTTCGGGATAAGGCGGCACACCGTGATAACGGTCAACGGCCTTCTCTCCTGCGTTATAGCTAGCAGCCACCAACTTCACATTGCCCTGATAGCGATCTAATAGCCAGCGCAAATAGCGCACGCCGCCTTTAATATTTTGAGTAGCATTAAAGGCATCCCGCACATTAAAGCGCTCGGCAGTTTCAGGGATCAGCTGCATCACTCCCTGTGCAGATTTTAAAGACAAAGCTTGCGGGTTAAGTTGTGATTCCACCCTTGCAATGCTCAAGGCAAAGTTTGGATCTACATCATGCCATAAGGCAATTTGCCGCACGATGCGGGCAATTTTTTGCTGATTAGCATTCAGTGCCGGCAATGTAGGTGGGGTCACTTCTGGCATTCTTTCTGGCTTTACATCGGCCAAAATACAAGGTGGCAATTGGCTAGCGCCTAAGCGTATGGTTTCTAACATCGCCTGCGCCCGCACATGCCCCTGCCCAGCGGCACTAGAAAACAAGGTGGCCGCCATTTTTCTATTTTCTGGCACGCCCTCGCCAAATGCATAGAGCATCCCCAGCCGGTACTGTGCTTCGGTAGAGCCGTTTCTGGCTGCAGCACAATATAAGGCAGCGGCCTCCCATGCATCCAGAGACTCTAATTTAGCTGCCGCAGCCAAGCTATCGACCAACACAGGGGCCTCGCCCATATTTGGGACAGGTGCTAACGCCACAACGGTACTAAAAACCAGAGTAAATATCATGATCGTCCCCGATAGCCAAGCAAGTTGCTTACAGCTTATTCCTATGCCAGAAAACAACGAGCACAAGCAGACCAGAGGATTAAATCAAGCGACCAGCCGCCTTCACTATGTCATCGGCCTTGAACGCATAAAATCCAGCAAAATCCTGACCTTCGCCGGTAAATAGCGTGCGCTCGGATAAACAGCGTAAATGCCGCCAGCTGATAGTGCCCACTCGGGCAGCACATGCACTAAACGGCCTAAGGCCAAATCATCTGCCACCATAAAATCAGGTAAAACGGACACTCCCGCCCCATTTCTTACTAAGGCCAATACCGATGAAGGCGCGCTGGCGCGCATCACCGAGCGCATCCTCACCGTGCACGTTTCCCCCGCTTGGTTAAACCTCCATGTCAGTGGCGCATGCAGCCTTGTCATCGTCACCCAAGGCAGCTGAGCTAAATCTTGTGGATGTGAGGGCGGAACAAACTGCGCCAAGCATGCGGGAGCAGCTACGACACATTCCGCAAATTGCGCCAGCTTAATGGCATGCAGGGCCGAATCTTGTAAACGCCCTAGGCGAAAGGCAATATCAATGCGCTCGGCCAATAAATCCAGCACTTCATCGGTTGCTAGCAATTCAATTTCTAGCTGTGGATGCAAAGCGGCGAACTCGGCCAGCAAGGGCGCCAGCACTGCCCCAGCGTAATCCACCGGCACGGTAATTCGTAATAGCCCCGATGCCTTAACCAGCCCCAACCGGTCTACAGCCTCATGTGCCGCTTGCAATAATGGTGAGATATCCCCATACAGCTGCTCACCCACCTCAGTGAGTAATACTTTACGGGTACTACGGGTAAACAGCGCTACGCCCAGCTGTGATTCAAGCTTGCTGATTTGCTGGCTCACTAAAGACTTTGCCATCCCAAGCCTATCCCCCGCGGCGGTAAAGCCACCCGATTCCACCACAGCCACAAAAGTACTGAGGCGATTTAAATCCAACATGGGCATTGTTCCGTTTTTGTAAACATTCAATTCTTAATTGGCTTATTTATCTAATCAATTCTAACAGGCAAGATAGCAGCATATTCTCTGGGACACACACAATGCTTCATCTTTTCTTTGATCCACTTTGCGGCTGGTGCTACGGCGCGGCACCTGCCCTTGCGGCACTCAAGCAAAATAGCAATATTGCATGGCAACTCCACCCAACCGGCCTGTTTGCCCACCCGCAAGCTATGGACGCTGAAATGGCCCAATACTTTTGGAGCAATGATCAACGCATCGCCCAAATGACTGGCCAAGTATTTAGCCAAGCTTACAAAGACAATGTTTTGGGCGATTTATCTAAGCCATTTAATTCAAGCGACGCCACGCTGGCCTATTATTTGATTAGCCAAGCCGTACCCGAACAGGCCATTCATATCTTGCATCGCGTACAACAACTACGCTACGCCGATGGCTTACAAGAGAGCAGTGCATTTATTCAGATTGCAATTGAATTTGGCTTGGATGGCAAGCAATTTGCTCAAGACTTTGCTGCTGGCTGGCCAAAAGAGCTAAGTGAGATGACCAGCAAGGCTCAAAAAACCATGCAACAGCAGGGCCTGCGCGGCGTGCCAGCACTATTATTACAAAAAGACAATCAGCTTTCTGTTGTACCTAGCTCCTTGCTATATCAAGACCCACAAGCCTTAATTGACTTTGTAGCAAAACACCAATAATCCACACTTAAGACACCACAAAGGACTCACCATGAAAATCGCAATCATCGGCGCAACCGGTTACGTTGGCTCAAAACTATTGGCAGAAGCCCTAGAGCGTGGCCATCACGTCAGCGCGCTCGTGCAAAATATCGACAAGCTGCCTAGCCATGCCGGTTTAACCGCCGTTAAAACTAATGTGAATGACGAAGCCGCGCTCACCGCTCAACTGGCCGGTCACGATATCGTTATCAGCGCCTTCAGTGGTCATGCTGCTGGCGATGTTTACCAATATTTTGTGGATGGTTTTACGCATATTTTAAATAGCGTTAAAGCTGCAGGTGTAGCGCGCTTTTTAGTGGTTGGCGGCGCGGGTAGCTTAGAAGTAGCACCTGGCTTGCAAGTTGTAGACACCCCAAGCTTTCCCGCAGAATGGAAAGCCTCAGCGCTAGGCGCACGTACTGCGCTTGAATTACTGCGTAAAGAAAGCACACTAGATTGGAGCTTACTCAGCCCATCCGCCCATCTAGAGCCAGGCACACGCAGCGGCGTATTCCGCCTAGGTGGCGATCAGCTACTGCTTGATGCCCAAGGTGAAAGCCGTATCTCGGTAGAAGACTATGCAGTAGCGATGCTTAATGAGGCAGAAAACACACAACACAGCCGTCAGCGCTTTACCGTTGGGTACTAAAACCCTCATTGCCCCTCCTAGAGGAAAATCAGCAAACGCCCTATAAGCGCATTTACTGGCCAAAACCCAAAGATAATTAAACGCATCACGATCGACTCTTGAAATTAAAAAAGCGGCTCATATGGAGCCGCTTTTTTATGCAGAAAATCCGTCGTTTTATAAAGTACAACAGCTTTAAAAAACCACATCTCACAGAGAAAAACGAGCATGCCGATTAGATATACAGTGCTTGTCACTCGCCCCTAAATTATTTGTGCCAAAAAACATACGTCACACTGAACTCCCGCCCCCCTCAGACAACTCTGAATTTCAGCATAAAAACACATCAAGAAACCTGCTTTACAACTCTGCTAGCCCACTATTAATATAAGATAAAAGCAAAGACTCCAAAGCTAAAATGGATTCTTCCAAGGCAAAAACCGCAGCAGCTAATTCTTCTGGCTGATGGGCACATTTACAGAGAGCCTCCAGTACCTCACAACTCCGCATAAGCTCACCAGCATTAACAACCTGAGCGGCTCCCTTGATTTTATGCGCCAAACCACCCAAGCCTACTGTATCTGCCACATCAGAAAGATTTAAAAGTGTCACCAAATCATCCCGATTATTATTGATTAGCTCATTCAAAAATCGAGCAACTAACTTAGGATTATTGCCCGTTAGCCTCATGAGCTGCTCAATTTTAACCTCACCGTAATCTCTTTCCCCTTCCCCCAAAAATAACACTGGAGAAAGTGCAGAGCTCGTTAAGTATTTTGCTAAATCATCCACCCCCACAGGCTTAAACATACAATCATCCATCCCTACCGCCTTACAATGCTCACGCTCCTCCTCTTGAGCATTAGCGGTATAGCCAAGTACACGGCATGGTGGCAACTGGCTTATCTTTTCTGCTTTGCGAATCGCTTGAGTTAGCTCATAGCCACTCATCACAGGCATATTGCAATCGGTAATGACCACATCAAAATGGTTTGCTTTCCAAACACTCAGCCCCTCTGCCCCATCTTCTGCGGAGCGGACCCCATGCCCCAGATAGATAAGCTGTTCACACAGCAATAAGCGATTCGCAGCGTGATCATCCACCACTAACACCGTCAAGGGCTTTTGCTCCTGCTGCCCTTGCTCTACCCAGCCCTGAGCAGACAATACGGGTTCTAGCACATTAAAAGTAAGGCTAACCTGAACCTGAGTCCCCACCCCTAACTCGCTAGTAAGCTCTAAACCACCGCCCATCAATTCACAAAGCTCACGACTAATCATCAGGCCTAAGCCAGCACCTATCCTAGTGCTCTGCCCATTATTGTTGGCCTGAATAAAAGGCTGAAATAATCGCTCCTGATCTTTTTTGGAAATACCAATACCACTATCTTTCACTAACAACTGCACCTGCAAATAGACGTCATCGATTGGCTTACCCAGCACTTGAATATCAACCCGCCCTTTATGAGTAAATTTAATAGCATTTCCAATTAAATTAGAAAGTACTTGTTTAAACCGTAAAGGATCAAGCAATACATCCCTATTAATACTCACGTCCAAATCCACAACCAAACTCAATCCCTTTTGCCTAGCCAAACCATCAAAAACGCGCACCACGGATTCGACTAACTCACGCAAATGCCCTCTTGTAGGGGCTAAGCTCAGACTACCAGACTCAATTCTAACCACATCCAAGATATCGCCAATCAGCTCTAATAAACTTTGGGCTGAACCATAAGCCACCTCAATGGCAGAACGATCAAGTACATTCCGGTCCGCTTTTTTTAATGCAAGTTCTAACATCCCAATAATTGCATTCATAGGCGTGCGAATTTCATGACTCATAGTCGCTAAAAAAGTCGTCTTTGCTTTGCTTGCACAATCCGCCAACTCTTTTGCATCCTTCAACCCACTAATTAATTGCTCCCGCTCAGTAACATCCACATAGCAACAGGCTACACCTTGAATTGCCCCCCTAGAGTCAAGACAAGGAAGCATCCAATGACGACAAATCATCATCGAATCCTCTACTTCCCAGCTCAGGATACAATCCACAGCCACCTCATCACTAAGCACCCGCTGAAATGCTACGTTCAGCGCTCTAAGCCCGTCCGCACCATTTAAACCCAATGAAATGAGCACATCAGCATTATCTGCCTTACCTATTAATGACTCCCGCGTCAAACCAATTTTATTTAGAAAAAAATCATTACAAAACTGTAAAACGCCATCGGCTCCAACAATATAAATTGGAAAGGGTGCGCCATTCATTGCCCCAGCCAAAAGATTCAATTTATCAAGCAATACACGATGAGCTGCAGTCCTCTGCTTACCAATCATTGCTAATCTAAGATTCCAAATCACAAAAATAACGATAATAAAAAAAACAAGAACGATGATGCTATAAATTAAAGATTTATGATCAAGCCAGCGGCCTGAAGACACCATAGGCGGAGCCTGCCAGCGACTACGAATCATTGATCGCTCCTCAACAGGAATCGCAGCCAAGGCCTTATCTAAAATAGCAAGCAATTCTATCGCATCTTTTTTTACAGCAAATGCGGGTTGGTATTGGATTTGCTCATCACCCAAATCTAACATTGAAGAAATATACAATTCATTTTCAAATAAGCTATGAATATAGTATTCAGCCCGTGGCAACGTCACCACAGTGGCATCTACTTTTCCTGTCGCGGTAAAGCCCAAGGCTTCAAGCGCATTCTCCATATTTGCTAATTTTATTTTCGGATATTTTCTTTTTAATATTTCAATTAATTCTACATTATCGACAACAGCCAGCTTCAAACCATCAAAATTTGAAAGGTCGTCAATTCTGGGCATCCCCTTTTTTACCACAAAAACATATTGACTATAAAAAATTGGCCGACTAAATATAAATTTCTTTCTTAAAGAAAGTGAGCGGGATAACGGCGCAAACACATCAATATCACCATCATCGGCTTTAGAAAAAGTATCGCTCAAAGATGAGCTGCGGGATATTTTAAAAGTCAAACCCGTATTCAATTTTATTTTATTTAAAACATCACCGAGCACCCCCTGCAAACCTCCATTTATATCAAAATAGGATATAGGGGCAATATAGTCACCCACATCAATGGTCACAACAGGGTTTTTATTTATCCATCGTTTCTCTGATTCAGTTAGAGTAATTTTATTTTTATTACCAAGATTAATACCATTACCATTCCATCTACGAGCAATTCCTGCCTTTTCTTCTTCTGTAATTGATTTTAGCGCAGCGTTAATAATCCGTTGCAATTTAGTATTATTTTTTCCAAACACATAACAACACCCATAATTACCCAAATCAATTTCACTCAAACCATTCAATTCAAGATAATTATAAAAATCATTATTAATTAAGTAATTAGCAGAAATTAAGTCAATAATCATTACATCAGCCGATCCAAAAGCAACCGCGCCAAGCGCATTACTAACTGAAGAAAACGATTTGAAATTTGCGCTTGAATATTTACTTTTTAACACAGAAAAAGGGATGTAATCAGGCACTGCGGCAATACTTACACCGCTTAGATTTCCAGGAAAATGGCGTTCTTCTTTTTTCCTAGATACAACAACAAGATTATTTTCAATATACTGATCACTAAAAATATATGCGCCATCAGAGGAGTAAAAAAAATCCGAGCCATCCAATAAATCAACCTCACCCGCTTTCAAAGCATCAAGCAAGAGCGCTTGGTTAGCATAATGATAGACCTCAACCCTAACCCCTAGCGACTCTGCAATCACCCCAATATAGTCTGCAGTCACACCAGAAAACTCACGCTCATAAGTTGTAATACCAAAAGGAGGCACATCAGGTAACGCAACACCCAGTTTTAATATTTTTTTTGCTCTTAACCAACGTGAATCTTGTTCATCAAGCGGTACATCATGCATGGTAGAAAAAACATGCTCAGATAATAGCAACTTATCCAAAAAAGGAACCTGTGAGCTAGCCTGGTGCATCAGTAACGAAAATAGCAAAAACATAAGATACTTTACATGGCTCATACGGGTGTATTCCTACTCACCATATTGATTAAATCAGTAAGACTGCTAATCCCCAATTTAGTAAAAATCCTAAGCTTATATGTACTCACCGTTTTAGGGCTTAACAGCATATCAGCGGCCATTTCTTTATTGCTTTTCCCCAAAAGCAACTGCTGCATAATCATCATTTCACGGTTAGATAAACTATTCAGCATTTGACGCTCTGACTGTAATAGATTATCCCCCGTAGAGGCTAAAAATGACTGGTTTGGAAAATACCCCACCCCTTTCATTATCATCTTTATTGCATCAACTAAATCTGTGATTTCTTTATCTTTGCCCAAATAGCCAGAGGCCCCCGCCCGCATACAGCGCTGAACCATCTGCTCAGCCTCGCCGGATGAAAAAACCATAACCCGAATAGGGAGCTTTGATTTTTGAATTCGAGCAATCACCTCAAACCCATCTAGATTGGGAATAGCAAGATCCAATACCAGTACATCTGGCACTAAGCTCTGGGCCAATTGCCAAGCATCCACCCCATTATCCGCCTCACCTACCACATCGAAACCATTCTGTTCGAGTAGCATTTTTACCGCCAACCGAACCACGGGATGATCATCCACAATTAAAACTTTTGCCATAAAAAATCCATTAGTGAGGCGTACATCACATCCCAAATAACTATGCCAACTTTTACCTTAAATTAACAATACTTATAGGTGCAAACATTTATATTCAAATGCCATAAAAAATTCCACACTAGGGGTAATTTAATTTGAAATTTGCTACTGCACTAAAGCGCCCAGCTTTTATCGTTTTATTTTCAATTGTACTAGGATCACCGTGAACAAACGCACTAAATTGAAGCGTATTCTCACCTGTAGTTAGATCGATCCCCCCTGTTGAGGAGCCTAAAGGCAAAATATTATTTTTATATTTCAATCCTATTGCCACACCTGATGCAATAGACCCTGGATCAAGAGCCAATAGACCATTCTGCTCAGCGCTCTTATTCCCCGTAAAAATAATGTTAACTGATTTACTAATACTAAGATCACAATTTTTTAAAATAAAACTAAAATCTTTTGTAGCAGCTACGCCAGAAGAGTACAAATCCTTAGTTGATATGGCATTAAACCGTACTGTTTGATCGCCACTTTCTATCGCTAGAATGCAGGGACTTGCAAGCAATTCTCCAGAAATATTCACCTTAATTGCCATTGCATGCTTTGGTGTAAACATAAATAGGCCCAACAAGAAAATTTGATACATTAGCAGTTTCAAAATAAAACACCTTATCTAATGATAGAAATCATCGTAATATTTGCTAAAAACTTTCCAGGAGCTAATGATTTTGCTGCATCTAATTTAGTGGGAGCAATACTTAGCTTCAATTTGTCATTTATAGAGTTGACTAAAAAATTACTCCCACTTCTTACAGTCTGGTCATTCACTAATAATTTTAGGCCCAAATTAGCATGGTTAGTTGTTAAAACATTAGAAGTACCCACAAAAGTGCCAGTAATCCTAACTAGATACTCCGCAGCCCCCAAACCTGGGGTACATTGTTGAGGGATATCTACCTGAATAGATGGTTCGCCATCTACCTTTTGGATATCCACCTTCCCCAAATCAACGCTATAATCTTTATCCATATTAAAAACACAGCGAGGAGGAATAAAAACACTCCCTTTTAATCTAACCACAAGATTTACATCACCCGCAGCAAAAGCATCTGATCCCAATAGCAAACTGAACAATATAAAGAATGAAAAATTAAAAATTTTATTCATTATGTACTCTGAAATAAAAAGGGATAAATTCACCATATAGAATGGATTTCATTCTTATGGGAACACAATAACCAATGTGGCTGTGGCTGTAAAACTCCCACTTACGTTTTTACCACTTCGCTTGACTGGCACAAAACCCACAGAAATTGCCCCACGCCCGCTCGTAGAAGACACCTGAAACAAATCTCCTGGCTTAACGACCTTATCTGCAGACATCATAGCGATCCCTAAATCCGCGCCTATTGTCGAAGCAATAAGCGTGTTAGACAAAGTGGATGAAGCTGCCGTAAGACGCACCGCTAAACTCCTTGCATCCACCACAGAGCCGGTACAAACAAAACTTGGATTAATTGCCTTGTAATTACGATCGGATACACTAGCAGAAGTAGAAAGCAAATCAGAATTAACACTGCCAAAATCAATATTTAAATCTGCCCCCGCATTTATTGTGCATTTAGACGGAAAAGTTAACGTCGTATCCGCAGTCTGCAATTTCAAATAAGGCTGCGCTGAAAACACAGCACCCTCTGTATCCCCATAGGCAAGAAAAATAGATGAAATAATAATGCCAGCGGGAATCCTTATGGAGCCTCCCGTCACGTTACGCCTCAATTTATAATAAAGCCAGCCGCCATATGTTGGCAGACTCAAACGCATCAAGTTGTTAAAATACGTTCCAGTCTCTATGGTTGCACCACCGGTATTATTTACAAGCAAAAAAGGAGCCGTATTACCAGCAGGCGTAAACCCAGGTATTAAACCATATACAACACGTACATCAATATCATCAGTCAATTTATAATAGCCAGCATTAATACCTGGGGTTAACTCCCCCATAGTGGATCTTAAATGCATAGCCCCAGGTTTTTCTCCTCTTGTATTACTACAAATAACGGCCTGGCTTTGCTCTGGCAACCCCCAACCAGGTAGAACCTCAGTCCCTACTTTATTGCTTTTAAAAATATCACTAGCTAAAACAGGTGCTGTAGTTAACGCCGAGTAACAGTTAATAGCAGAAAAAGAAAATGCAGAATAAGTCACGGCAATGCATAAAAAAACAATCCTAAAAAAACCATTCATAGCTATTCGCCTTTAAGTACATCCATTTTCGATTGTTTATTTTTTTACCGCACATTTATCTTCACCACATGTAAATAACAGCTCTATATGCCCACCATAATCATTAATATACGTCAGCACAAAATGGTTAAATTTATTATCTTTCATAGGTAAATCTAAGCTCGATTTTGGCTCAATCATAAAACCTGCAAACTCTGCAATAGAATTCTCTTTTTCTGCAAGTGCAAATTTTGTTACCGTAATATGATAGGCAGTTGGATTTATCACCTTAAAACCTGTAGCCACTTTATTTAAAATCAATTTTTCTTGCCATCCCCCCCCCCCAAGCAAACCAATATTTTTAGGGCGGTAAAACATCTTAATTTGTGTCTGCATCGCAATTTGCATTACGTTTTCTTTATCGCTTTTAGGCGGTATTTCACGTAGATTAAAATAAAAAACACTTTCTCTATCCTGCGGTAAATCAGCAATGGAAGCCGTTTTTTCAATTCGTACCAAACTTTCTGAATCAGCCTCTAAGCGCTGCAATGGGGGTAAAACGGCAAAAGGAATACCCTCTTTTTTATAGTCTTTATTTTCCAACCAAGCTTGCGCCAAATAGGGCAATGCCTTGCTCCCATTAAAAATCCTAAGGCTAGTTGACTTATCCTGCTCGTTATAAACTAATCGCGTTCTATCCAAACCAACGGCCGCATTAACAATCGAAGCTTGCGCGCCACATATTGCCGCAAATAAAATAAAAACGAATGATTTCATTTTATAATTACCTTTAATTTTCATTTATTAATAGGGCACACACGTTAATGTGGCTAGACTTTGAAGGGTATTTTTTTCTGCAATATAAATACGGCATTTACTATCACTCCAAGTGGCGGTAAATTCGCTATCTGAATTTATCCCAGATAAATACGCCATTCCTGCATCACTCACCAAGCCCGCCATACGCCCCTTAGCATCAACAATTTGAGCCCCAAAAGGTAGGTACTTGCCATCTGGCAATGTAAGAGTAGTCATTAGCTTCATTCCTTGCTGTACAGAGAGCTTTCTATAGCCAACCGCACCTTCTGTTAATGTTGCATCCACAACAGGGCTTGATACTTCAACGTCATCGGCCAGTTGATTCACATCAACTGCAGCGCTGGTTCGAGCATAGCTATTTACATCACCAACAACGGCCTTTCCCCAGTAATTGCTTTGCGTGCGCCCACCATTAACAGGCACACCACCCACACCAGCGGTATCAAGCATCAATCTGGTGCCACCATTAACACTTTGTTGATGCAAAGCTGCGCCTTCTGCGGTAATCGTTATCGCACTTCTAACGGTTGCTGCTGCAGACCAATACTCGCCACTTTCATGCCCTACGCTCAGGGTAGTACTCGCCATCGCCCCTTCATGAGCATAATAGCCACGTACAGATTCGGCACTACCACTTGCTTTATCTCTTACCCCAGCACTGATTTGCCAATGATTTCCGTCGTTTTGATAATTACTATATGTAACATCATGGCTATTCACATCATTATTTCTACTTGCAGAATAATTCGCTGAAGCGCCTTGCCCCATTGGTATGGACAAGTTCATTGATAGCATATTGCCGCTGTTATTTTTATTTACATTTTTAGAAAAAGACAAACTTGCAGACACGCCTTTTATGAAACCAGAGTCAAATATTTTGTTAATTGATAAATTAATACGTTCTTCAGGTAAAGTATTCCAATAATCCTGATGGGTATACGATGCATATACAGATGTTTTAAAGTTAGCAAAACTTTTACTACCCGTAACTGTATACATGGATTTGCTGTTTCCAATATTTACTAGGGCTTTATTTGCTTCTAAAAACTCATTCATGCTCATAAATTCGCGCTGAGAAAAACGATAAGCTGCAAAGGCAATATCACCATCAATCTCATCAAAACGTTTTGAATAATTTAGCCGATATGAATAGCCTTGACGATCGTTCTCGTTAGCTAGATTAGCGGCAGAACGCGTTACATCCAATGATAAAGCACCAAACTGATATAAATCTCGGCCCAGACCCAGTGCAATAGCATTATATTTTTCTGAAAAAATAGAGCCGCCGAACAAAGACCAACTATTACTTACCCCCCAGGAAAACTCACTAGCGCCAAATAATATGTCCCCCGAATTACCCGATTTATAGCCAGAAGCTGATGATTTACCCATTGCAGCCTTATACCGTACACTGCCTGGACGTGTTAAATAAGGAATTGTTGCTGTATCTACGCTAAATACTTGAACGCTGCCATCTTGCTCAAGCACTCTCACCTCTAATTGACCACGCACCCCACGCCCTAATTCTTGAATATTAAATGGCCCTGCAGGAACAATAGTTTCATACAAAATATTAGCATTTTGCAAAATAGTAACCTTAGCATTTGTTTTAGCAACACCCCTTATCTCTGGTGCATAGCCTTGTAATGCAGGCGGCAACATACGATCATCACTACTTAACGCGATTCCGCTATAACGAAAAGAATCAAACAAGTCTGAGCCTAAATAATTATCACCAATGACCAAAGTAGAATTGATACTTGGCAATGCTCGGTAAGCATAAATACGCGACCAATTGAAGCGACTCTCCGTTTCTACTCCTCCTTGATTCCCGCCCTGAAAATCACCTCTAAAACGCCATGCTCCCAAATTGGCACCTAGCGTTCCATACACACTTAGCTTGCGCTCAATAGGCTTATTTTTAAATCTTGACTCATAAGCAGTGGCACTATAATCCAGCATTAAACTTGGCAATCCATCATCCCAAAAAGCTGGGGGAACCCAATCTGCATCAGCATATTCCATATAAGCTAAAGGAATGCCAAGCGCAATATAGCCCTCATTGATGGCATTACGGATACTTATACCTTTCAATTCACTAAAATCAGCACACTCGTCATTATGCCAGTATGAAATTAGCTTAATCGATTCATCTTTTAAACCTAACTTAGCAAGCACATCAGGCGTAATACAGGCCTCTGCACTTTCTGCTGCCAACCCGCGGGAGTGAAACATCACTGGCAATTCAGGAATTAAATGATTATTTGATTTAATTCCTAATATATAACGGCCAGGCAAAACATAACCAACTTTAGAGAATACAGACAAATCAATATTTTCACGATCAACCGCATCTAATACGCCAACATTAAATTCTACAGCGCAACATATAGTGGGAATAAATAAAATAGCACCCAATAGTTTTCTATTAAACACCCCATCCCCTCTTTTATAAAAAAACACAGTAATATAGCAATAATTTAATATTACCAGTCAGTATGACGATCTATATGGGCGCGCAAAAATGATGGTTAATTTAAAGCCACGACAAACAACTCATGGTAAAATTACGACCCACTGTAAACACTATTTTTATCAAATAAAAAAACATCACATAAACTACTTAATTGTTAAATTAACTAGTTCTGCTTTTATACGGAAGCACAAGCCAGAGCATAGCGAGCCTCACCCCTAAAAAAATCAAGGGCAGTGCGGCCTTGGCATTAGCCAAGTACTCTAAGCATCAATTTTAATTAAGAAAAATACGGGATTGTATTGGGTGCAAAACAAGAACATCGTTATGCACCCTTTTACATAGTGCATTAACAAAATAAGCGATAAATTTTTAGTTGTTACTCACATAAAAGTCAGGGCAACATTTAATTAAATCCTCATTAATGTTAATTCACAAAACAATGCTATAGGTAATTTAATGTGAACGTCACTGTCGCCGTAAAGTTACCCGGTTGAATATCATCCGCACTTGCCGCCGCCGCGACAGGCTTCAAGTAAGCATTAAATTTTAAATCATTCTCACCCGCTAGCATTGGAACTGCGGCACTCGCTGTACCCAACACTATTGGAGTACCATAAGAATCGTCGATCTGAATACCAGCCCCTTTAGTAGTTCCCTCAAGAGCCAATAAGCCATCTTTAGCTGCTCCACTAAATGTAATCGTTACATTCTTTTTAGTTGCAACAGTGCAATCTTCTAACTTGATTGTGAAGTTAGATTTAAGCTTACCATCCTTTGAAAAAATGGATTTATTTGAAATAGCGCCCATAGGAATAATTTGGTTTTGTGTTGAAGCTGAAATTGAGCATGGTGCATCAATAATCGAACCTTCAAATTTAACGGTACCACTCCCCTCATCCGCAGCGAATACAGAGCCTGCAAACAACATCGAACATGCCATAGCAGATGCAATATATTTTAACTTCATAGTATTTATTCCAAATAAAATAATTAGATATTGGTGAGTCATATGGCATCAACGCCACCGACAGATGCAATTTTATGCTCATTAAATTTAAATCACACGTCAGCACAGACTCAATTAAGATGAGAAAATTCTTTTACTGTTGTAGGAAAAATCCTGCCGCAGTTCGCACAAAAAACTGTATCCTTTCCTAAATTTAAAGAAGTACAACACATGCGCTATTTCCCGCCTTGGCTACTCTTACTGGGTGCGCTTACCGCGCTTGGCCCGCTTTCCATTGATATGTATTTACCTAGCTTCCCTGCTATTTCGCATAGTTTGGGAGCCTCGCCCGGCTCGGTGCAACTCACGCTTGCCAGCTTTTTTATTGGCCTTGCCATAGGCCAAGCGATTTACGGCCCGTTTAGTGATCGATTTGGCCGTAAGCCACCGCTTTATTTTGGTCTTGTGATTTATATTCTGGCCACCATAGGCTGCGTCTTTGTCACACATATCGATCAGCTGATTGCTTTGCGCTTTTTGCAAGCCTTGGGCGGCTGCGCAGGCATGGTGGTTTCCAGAGCCGTAGTCAGGGATCGCTGCAATGTGCAAGAAATGGCCAAAGCTTTTTCTACCCTGATGCTGATTATGGGGCTCGCCCCAATCTTGGCGCCGATTGTAGGAGGATGGGTAGTCACTACACTGGGCTGGCGCGCCATTTTTGCTTTTCAAATGCTGTTTGCGCTAGCTTGCTTAATTAATGTGCATTTCTTTTTTAAGGAAACGCACAATACCCAGCACAGCCCAGCACTTGAATTAGGCAAAGTTTTAAAAGGCTATGCCGCACTGATCCGCGATAAAGCCTTTATGCGGCACACCCTAACGGGCTCGCTGATTATGGGTGGCTTCTTTGGCTATATCGCCGGATCGCCCTATATTATTATCGAGTTATTCGGTGTGCCCGCCGAGCACTTTGGCTGGATCTTTGGGAGCAATGCAGCGGGTTTTATTATTAGTAGCCAATTTAATGCGCGCGCACTTAAAACCCATAGCACCGCTAATCTACTCAGACGCGCGCTGTATTTACCGGCTATTTCTGGGCTAAGCCTGTTTTTGCTACAAATCTTTGGCCTGCTTAATTTCCCGCTTTTGCTGCTGGGCTTATTTATTTTCATCACCAGCATGGGCTTTATCACCCCCAACACCTCGGCAATGGCTTTGCAACACCAAAGCAAACAAGCTGGGCTGGCATCTGCCCTACTCGGCACCTTGCAATTTGGCTGCGCCACACTGACTGGTTTATTAATGGGCTTGTGGCACGACAACAGCGCACTCCCCTTGCTGACGCTATTGGCAGCATGTGGCACAGGCGCATGGCTACTGAATCGGACAGGGCCAGTGGCGGTTGTAAAGGCTTAATAGATTACTCATCGTGTCGCCCTCATGGGCGACACCTGCCTGAGGCAGCGCCATACAATTCTATTAGAGTGATGCAATCGCACTTTATAATGGCAAATGAGCCCAAGCACCAAAACTAGCTCTCCTTCTTCCCTCCATTCTTTTGGCATTAAAAATACGCCAGCAAGCAGTCAGATTCACTCGCACAGCGGCAAGCCCACTCCCTGATTAACAGGGCGCTACCCTGATGATGGGCTTTCATTTAGAATTGATACTTTCGTATTCACCGAATACCGACCTTACACTATGAAATCAGCCGAAATCCGCCAGAAATTTCTCGACTTTTTTGCCTCTAAAGGGCACCAAGTTGTTAACTCCAGCCCGCTTGTGCCAGGTAATGATCCAACGATCATGTTTACCGTGGCCGGTATGGTGCAATTTAAAGATGTGTTTTTAGGCTTTGATAAGCGTAATTACACCCGTGCCACCACCAGCCAAAAATGCTTACGCGCAGGCGGCAAGCATAACGATTTAGAAAACGTTGGCTACACCGCGCGTCACCATACTTTCTTTGAAATGCTCGGCAACTTCAGCTTTGGCGATTACTTTAAGCGTGATGCCATTCATTACGCTTGGGAATTTCTAACTGGCCCAGAATGGCTAGCGATTCCTAAAGAAAAGCTAATGGTGACGGTTTACGCCTCGGATGACGAAGCGTATGAAATCTGGAACCAACAGATCGGCATCCCTGCAGATAAAATTATCCGCATTGGCGACAATAAAGGCGGCGCTTATGCCTCAGATAATTTCTGGGCGATGGGCGATACCGGCCCTTGCGGCCCTTGTACCGAGATTTTCTACGACCATGGCGATCATATCTGGGGCGGTCCTCCAGGTAGCCCAGATGAAGACGGCGATCGCTTCGTAGAAATCTGGAACAACGTGTTTATGCAGTTCAACCGCGATGCCGAAGGCGTGATGCACCCGCTACCTAAGCCATCTGTTGATACCGGCATGGGGCTAGAGCGTTTGTCCGCACTCTTACAAAAAGTGCATACCAATTACGAAATTGATTTATTTGTTGCACTACTACAAGCTGCGGCCCAAGAAACGGGTGTGCCTTACAACCAAGACACGCCATCACTCAAAGTGATTGCCGATCATATCCGTGCCTGTTCATTCCTGATTGCTGACGGCGTATTGCCAAGCAATGAAGGCCGTGGCTATGTATTGCGCCGCATCATTCGCCGTGCGGTACGCCACGGTTATAAGCTTGGCCAAAAAAGCGCCTTCTTCTACAAACTGGTTGCCCCCCTTGTGGCGGAAATGGGCCATGCCTATCCCGAGCTAGTACAAAAGCAAGCTCAGATTGAAGACTTGCTCAAATACGAAGAAGAGCTGTTTGCCAAAACACTAGAAAACGGCATGGCGCTGCTCGATACGGCTCTGGCTGGTGGCAAAACCGTATTAGATGGCGCAACCGCGTTTAAATTATCCGACACCTACGGCTTCCCTATCGACTTAACCGCGGACGTATGCCGTGAAAAAAACGTCAGCGTTGACATGGAAGGCTTTGAAGTTGCCCTTAATACCCAGCGTGCGCAATCCAAGGCGGCCGGTCAGTTTAAAGCGGTAACGGGCTTAGAATACGATGGCAGCGCCAGTGTTTTTCATGGCTATACCGAGCATAGCCGTGAAGCCAAAGTATTAGCGCTGTACAAAGGCAATGAGCCAGTACAAGTATTAAACGCAGGTGAAACAGGCGTTGTGGTACTTGATCACACGCCATTTTATGCAGAATCTGGTGGCCAAGCAGGTGATGTTGGGCAGATTTTTGCTGGTGATATTTTGTTTGACGTAACGGACACGCAAAAAGTGAAGTCCGATGTATTTGGTCACCAAGGTATACTCAGCAACGGCAACTTAAATGTCGGCGACGCCGTTATCGCCAGCATTGATATGGGTAAGCGCCAAGCCAGCCAACGTAATCACAGCGCTACCCACTTGCTGCACGCGGCACTGCGCACCGTGCTTGGCACACATGTGGAGCAAAAAGGCTCGCTCGTTACATTTGAGCGCACCCGCTTTGACTTTAGCCAACCGCGCCCAGTGACCGCAGCCGAAATCGCCCAGATTGAAGCGCTGGTCAATGAAGAAATCATGCTTAACGACGCAGTATCTGCCTCTGAGATGAGCTTTGACGACGCGATTGCCGCCGGTGCCATGGCCCTGTTTGGCGAAAAATACGGCGATGATGTGCGCGTATTACAAATGGGCAAGTTCTCTACCGAGCTTTGTGGTGGTACCCACGTGGCCCGCACGGGTGATATTGGCCTGTTTAAAGTGGTCAGTGAAACGGGCATTGCCGCTGGAATTCGCCGTATCGAAGCGATTACCGGCAGCGCGGCATTGGCAGTGATTCAGGCACAAGACAGCGAAATCAAAACACTTGCGGCGATGACTCAATCTAAACCGGGCGAGTTGGCTGCCAAGCTAGAAAAACTTCAAGCCGAGCTCAAATCTGCGCAAAAAGAAATCCAAGGCTTAAAAGGCCAGATGGCTTTTGCTCAGCTAGACAACTTATTGGCCGGCGGTTTGCGCACTATTAAGGATGTGAAGTGTCTAGGCGCGGTGGTAGAGGGTGCCGATGGCACAGTACTGCGTGAAATGAGCGATAAAGTCATGGACAGACTGCAAAGCGGCATTTCACTACTGGCCAGCGTAAGCGAAGGCAAAGTTAGCTTAATCGCCCGCGTGAGCAAAGATTTAACCGGCAAAGTCAAAGCCAGTGAGCTGGTCAACTTTGTAGCGCAGCAAGTGGGCGGCAAAGGCGGCGGCAAGCCTGATATGGCCCAAGCGGGTGGTACTGAACCAGCAAACCTAGATGCGGCACTGGCAAGCATTCCAGCTTGGTTAACTGAAAAGCTGTAAAGATGTAGGGCGGCCTGCACATCAAGTTATCTGATTATGTCTCTTGCTCAATGAGCTCTGTGCAGATGGGTTTCTTAAGTGTTGGGCTTGGTTTTTGAATGTGTAGGGCGGGTGAAACCCGCGAGCCATGCTGAAGAAATACGCGGGTTTCACCCGCCCTACGATATTTATAATGAAATTGAGCAAGAGACATAATCAGGTCAAGTTAAGCCCACCGTACAGCCAGTTGCGTAGG
The DNA here is from genome assembly GCF_033446605.1 of Iodobacter sp. CM08. Classification (NCBI taxonomy): domain Bacteria; kingdom Pseudomonadati; phylum Pseudomonadota; class Betaproteobacteria; order Neisseriales; family Chitinibacteraceae; genus Iodobacter; species Iodobacter sp. CM08. The sequence continues at coordinate 57,205 of NZ_JAWQUO010000006.1, forward strand.
GCGGGTGAAATCCGCGAGCAATATTGAGAAATACGCAGCTTGCACCCAACCTACAAGAAGATGCATTTTGTTGCAAAGCCGTAAGCCACAATGGGCGACTCATCAGTCGCCCATTTTTTTGCTAGAAAGTTTTACGATGCAGTTCTGTCAAAAATACCTAGGCAAACGCTGACGCAAAAGACAGTGCTAAAATCAGCACTATGCCTATCTTTCCCCTACTCCGTCGCTACGCCCTTTTTTCCACCCTGCTGATCAGCGCTTGTGGCACTGCCCCTATTAGCAATAGCTCGCAATACGAAGTAAAAACAGGCGATACGCTCTATAGCATTGCACGCAACCATAATCTAAGTGTGAGTGAACTACAGCGCTTGAATCAACTGAGCGACACCACCATTCAAATTGGACAGACTCTCACCGTAAAGCCAAGCCCAAAGACAGCCAATGTAAGCACCCCAAGCCTCCCTACCCCCTCCCGCCCAACCCCAGCGGCCAACAAACCCGCCCCTGCGATCAGCCTAATTTGGCCAAGCAAAGGGCCTGTACTGCAAAACTACAACGGTGGCAGCAATAAGGGGATAGATATTGGTGGGGCGGCAGGCTCGCCCATTTACGCCGCAGCCAGTGGCAAAGTGGCCTATGCCGGCAATGGCATACGCAGCTACGGCAATTTGCTGATTATCAAGCACAATCAAGATTACTTAAGCGCTTACGCCCACAATCAGCGGATCTTGGTCAAAGAAGGCGACATGATTAAGCAAGGGCAACAGGTGGCCGAGATGGGAAGCTCGGGCAGTAACAAGGTGAAATTGCATTTTGAGCTGCGTTTTAAAGGCAAGGCCATTAATCCTAAGCCGTTTTTAGCTGAGTAATCCAATAAGGTAGTGAAATATATAGCCCACGAAAAACACTAAACACACACAAAGGCCAATGAACCATAGTGTTTGCTCGTGTTTTTCGTGACCAAAAATAGCTTACTGCTTAAAACAAATAACCTAGACCAAACAAAATTACATCGGTGTCTTTGTCATAATCTGTAACAGTTCTGTTCCAAGCCACCCTTGCCCGCCAGTGCTCGCTAAAGCGGTAACTTGCCGCCATCGTCACCAAGCCTGACACCGATTTTCTCTCTAAATCAGGGCGTTTATTTCTGTATTGCTTACCTACCGAGAAATAAGGCCCAACGCCTAAGCCAACGGTAAATTTATCGTCAAAAAACCCTGGCTCATACCACGCTTGCAAGGCAATGCCGCTGCGACGCAAGCGATTGGTCTCGCCTTCTTGAATATACTCAGCGGAGGCTTTGATTCCTGGCAAGAAGGTATAGCGATACTCTAAAGCCCCTGAATCAGCCACTTCTGAACCAAAGCTATTAATGATGGTTTGCCCATAATAGGCCACCACTTCTTGCTTGCCGCGTGCACCTGGCCAACGGGGATCATCAAACGCCATTGGCGATAGCTGATAACCCATGCCTAGCATAATTGAATTGGTATCAATACTGCCCGAGGTGCTGATGTGATTGAGGCGCAGCTGATATTGCCAATCACTTTCACCCTGCCAAGTGGCCTGCAAGCTAAAAATGCCACCCCAACCATGGTCATTTAAATAAGCTTGGCCACCTATTTTTTTTGGTGTGGTATCAAAATAACGATAGGGGCCAAGCCCTGCAGCAAGGGTCAGTTTAGGATGCAGGGCTTGAGTTTTGCCCCAAAACTGAAAGGTATGACCATCTCGATGATGGTTATCCACATGGCCTTCATTGAGCCAAGAGAAACTGACCGCCATATTTTCATTTAGATCATGCAAATACGACAAAGTCCAAGCATAGGAGCTTTGCTCTTGCTTGGTACTGTTCATTGCCCCTGCTAATGCCGACAAGGAATCAGCTTGAGCCAGCGGGGTGCATAGCGCCGCTGAAAGAACAGAAAATTTAATCCAATCGCGCATATCTATCCTGTTTATTCAATAAATACAGCTAAAAAAACAATACCACTTATACAAGGTCTAATCCGTTTAAAATACCCATAACCTACATATAGAAGAAAACCATGCACGAACTGGAATGGGATGGCGAGCATCAGGCTATTTTTAACTGGCTACAACAGCCTGACCAGCACCAATCTGGGCTTATCTGTGCGCGTGCGGGCACCGGAAAAACCACCACACTGGTTGCCGCCTATAAGCAATTACGCAGCCAAGGGCATACGCCGCTGATTCTTACTTTTTCAAACAGTGGCCGTGACACATTTATTAAACGCTGCCGCAGCCACTACCCTGAGCTTCCCCCACCGCAAGCTTACACTTTTGACGGCTATGCACTCAGGGTATTTTCCCAGCATTCCGGCCGATCGCGCCTTAAACCACGGCGCTTACGCCCTGATACCTTGGCTAATTTAATCGACATGGCCATGAATGAAGCCATCGATATCATTAACGATAGCCTGCTTGAAGACGAAGTGCGCATTGCCCGCGACAGCCAGACCTTGTCCATGCTGCTGCAGTTTATCGATGACGCAAAAGTAAGTCTGTCATTTAATACCCGCCCCTTCGCACTATGGGGCGATTTAGATGAAGAAGAAGATGAGTACGATGTAGACGATGCCCTGATGCGCCTTGGCATTAGCCGCCAACGTTACCGCCTATTCAAACGCTTTGAAAACGCCCGCGAGCGATTGGAATTCCTCGCGCCGGGTGATGCGGCCTTTGATCTACTGCGTGAACCAGAAATCATTAGCAAAGATTTAAAGCAACTCGGCATACAGTGGGTATTAGTAGATGAGTTTCACGATACCAAGCCAGTGCATGAGCAAATCCTGCGGCATATGCAAGCTGCAGGCATCCGTATGCTAGCCGTGGGCGACGATGCGCAAGATATCTACGAATGGCGCGGCCTAGTCCCTTTTTCTGCATTTAAAGCCTGGGAAGCCCAATCCGCCCCCTTTGGTTTATCCCGCTCATTTCGCTTTGGCCGCCCGCTAGATCAGATCGCCACCCGCCTGATTAAACCACTGGGCAGCAAAATTGAAGTACGCTCTAAAGCCAACCATTACACTCGCCCCAAATTACGCAAAGTGAGCAATGACTGCGATTGCAGCGCCCTACTAGAAGGCTGGCAGGCCACTGGCCGCAGCCTAAACGAATGTGCCATCTTAGTGCGCGAAGCAGATCGTTCTAAGCCTGTAGAAGACGCGCTATATGCTGCGGGGATTGCTTACCGGATGGAAGGCAGCCGCCCTTATTTTTTACGCCATGCCGCACTCCTCTGCCAAGCTATTGCCTATTTAGCGAGCAGCTGCAAGGAAATAGATAGCAGCGATGTAGACGCGTTTTTAGCGCTGATTCAATCCCCTGCTTGGGAAATCACTGAAGAACAAATCAGCAATTTCCAAAAAGAGCTGATCAGTCGTGATCACGAAAATAAACCACTCTACCGCCTTGATTGGCTGCCAGATGCTTACGCTATTTTAAAAGGGCTGATCCCCGCCGATATCGCCCATTTGGCTTTTGTAAGGATAAAGGACAGCAAAACTCCACTCGCCATTCGCCTAGACGAACTCGTCGACCAGCTAAATTTAAAACCATTGGTGGCACTAAGCGCCCCAACCGCCCGCACCGCCAAAGCACGCTTACAGCTATTTAAAGAGTTATTAGCTGACCTTGCCGCAATGGGGCCAGATGCACTGCAAAAAGACTGGCAAAAACGCCGTCTGCGCTACCAACATTTTAATAAAAATCGTGTCGTGGTCAGCAGTGTGCAGCAAGCAAAAGGGCGCGAATGGGCGCATGTGATCTTGCCGCAACTGGGTGCTTGGCAATTAAAAGATGGCCCAGACAGCGCTAATGAGCGCCGTCATCTTTATGTGGCTATTACCCGCGCCCGTGAATACCTAAGCATTTTAGGGAACGACGCCAACATTGCGCACAGCCCATGGCTAGCAGAAATCGGCATTAAATAAGCACTGCGGCACACGCTTATCCACACAAACTATCCGCTTAAAAAGTAAATAAATAATCTCGCTATTTTTTAAAAAAGCGGGATTATTTTATTAACTGCTTAGCTAGTCACAAGCAAAAACCCAGCCAATTCACACCGCTTGTTTTTATTATTTTTCGATAAATATTTTTTAGACTTAAGTGCAGCTATTAAATCTAATTAAATTGCGCCACCATTTTTTTAAATTCTGCAGATTCGCGCATATTGGCAAGCGTCACCCATATTTGCTTGGCTAATTTTGGATTTCGCGTATAAAAATCGTTTGACATTACTAAATAATAATTTTTATCAACTAGGGGTGGCACTATTTTTTCTATGCGTTTTGAAAAAACTCGTTTATTCCTCAGCTGCATATCCCCTTCTTTGGTCGGCAATGCCACAGCATCAACCCGGCCCACCATTAATTTTTTAAAATTAATTTCTGCGCTACGCGTTTGATCATCTACCTTTGCCCCTAACTCTTTCAGCTGTGGAATAACGGCAAAACCAGATTGTGCGCCAACAATCCCCCCGTAGGGATTAAGCAGCCGCTCACCGTCCCAATTAATACCACTTCCTTTTAATCTATAAAGGCTATAGCTATCTGAGTGGAGTCTTTGATCTATATTAGGTTTATTTCCTAACATAGGATAATGACCAATATCTAGTCTTTCTGCGCCAAAGCTAAGGTTAAACGCTCCATCCACATGATTATTTTTTAATTCATGTAAACACCTCACCCATGGCAAAGGCCGCATTTCAAATTTTACCTTTAATTTTTTAGCAATCATTTTTAATAAAATAATATCTAAACCCGGCCGACCTTTTAAAACCCATGGATATGAGTCTTCTTCCTCATGGCAAAGTACAATATTTTCAGCTTGGCCTGCTGCGGAAGATGGTGCTAAATAAACGGCAAATAACGCAACAACCAGTACCTTGCAAAGCTGTAGTTTCATGATTACCTCTTGTATCTGTAATGCAATAAACAAGAAACCTTAATCATCTGCACTAAGTGTGTAAAAAAAGATGCACATCTTTTCCGCCAGAAAAATCTTAACAAAAACGCATATAGAAGATAAATATTTACCATTTTCAGCACATTATAAATGCAACTTTTACAATCGATCCTACACTAATAGTCAGCCCAATAACTATTGAAGCGGCTTGCTTTAAAATTGCCACAATCTGGCGTCATAAATTGCCTACGGTTTTCATGTAGAAGCGCCTCAAAGACTGCGAGAAAATTCCACTCATAGAGTGAGCTGGCTTTGTAGGGGATTACCATCATTGCTATGCCAACTACCTGCAGCCTAGGGCAAGATCATAAAATGCATCGGGAATATTTACAATCTAGCAATGCCAATATTTAGGCTTGAATAACCTAGCCCCTGCCGTCGTGTCTATAATACCCGCCCTTTACTTAGGCAAAACCCTAGTAAAGCACACACCCGCATATCTAATAGATACACAGTTATCGCCGCTGATTCTTTATAAATAACTATCACATTGCTTCTAAGCCCCTGAGCTCTGCTAAAATCCAATCCTTGCGCCTTATTAGAATAAGCGAATAAGCATCTACAGGGCCCAGCCCCATCAACAAGGATTCAATCATGACGTACGTAGTGACCGACGCCTGTGTGAAATGTAAGTACACAGACTGCGTTGATGTATGCCCAGTGGACTGTTTTAAAGAAGGCCCAAATTTTTTAGTGATCGATCCCGATGAATGCATCGATTGCACGCTATGCGTTGCAGAATGCCCAGTCGAGGCTATTTATGCCGAAGACGATGTGCCTGCTGATATGCAAGATTACATCGAACTGAACGCAGAGATGTCTAAAATATGGCATACCATCGTCGAGAAAAAAGACCCGCTACCTGATCATGAAACATGGTCTACAGTGACTGGCAAGTTCGATCAAATCGAGCGGTAAGCAGCGCACAGCTAGATAGTGCTTGAGATCTACTTACTTATCCGGTATGATCCGCCCCTCTTAACAACCCTTGCTTGACCGTAGTCGCACGCGGCAGGCTTAACATCCATAAGGAGATGTCATGCGACATTACGAAATCGTATTTATCGTGCATCCGGATCAAAGCGAACAGGTTCCAGCGATGATTGATCGCTACAAGACCCTGATCACAAACGGTGGCGGTGCTATTCACCGCCTTGAAGACTGGGGCCGTCGTCAGTTAGCTTACCCGATCCAAAAGATCCACAAAGCTCACTACGTCATGATGAACGTTGAAATCAGCCAGCTGATTTTGGACGAACTCGAACACGCCTTCAAATTCAATGATGCTGTTCTGCGCCACATCACTCTGCGCACAGAAACTGCTGTTGTTGAAGCTTCCCCAATGATGAAGGAAGAGAAGTCCAAGTCCCTGACTACAGCTACTGCCGAAGGCACTGCTGAAGCCTAAGGTACGCTTAACGTAGCGAGGCACTTGTGTTTCGCGATCGTTGCACCGGACTACTAAATTGGACAAACGTAACCGAGTACTCATTGACGGTACCGTTATAAAACGAAGCGAATTACGCCACACCCCTGCGGGAACGCCGGTTTTAGAAATTGTGATCACTCACCTTTCTGAACAGCTTGAAGCAGGCAAACACCGTAAGGTGGAGTGTGAAGTGTCCATAATGGCACTCGGCGATATTGCAGCAAGGCTTGCGCTTATTTCGATAGGACAACGCTTAGCCAGCAAAGGTTTTATCGCCGCAAAAAGTAATCGTTATCGTCATGAGCTTGTGTTGCATCTCGAAGAATTTGAATTGTTGAATTGAGGTTTATCATGTCGCGTCACCTATTCAAGCGGAAAAAATTCTGCCGCTTTACCGCTGAAGGCATTGCCCACGTGGATTACAAAGATATCGCTCTGTTAAAAGACTTTATCTCTGAAAATGGCAAGATCATCCCTGCCCGTATTACTGGTACAAAAGCTAAGTTCCAGCGCCAACTGTCTGAAGCAATCAAAGTTGCTCGTCTGCTTGCGCTTTTACCATACACCGACCAACACTAAGCGAGAGGAATAAAAATGCAAATCATTCTGCTCGAAAAAGTAGCAAACTTAGGTGGTCTTGGTGATGTGGTTACGGTAAAAAATGGTTACGCACGTAACTTTTTAGTACCGCAAGGCAAAGCACAACGCGCAACTGCAGCTAACTTAGCTGAATTTGAAGCTCGTCGTGTTGAGCTTGAAGCTCGTCAAGTTGCAATTATTGCAGCTGCAACAGACCGCGCTGCTAAGCTGGAAGGCGCTGCAGTTTCTATCGAACAAAAAGCCGGTGTTGATGGCCGTCTATTTGGTTCAGTTAGCACACAAGACATCGCTGAAGCATTCGTTGCTGCCGGCTTTGAAGTGGCTAAATCTGAAGTTCGTCTGCCTGAAGGTCCATTCAAGCAAATCGGCGAATACGATGTTGAGCTTGCTCTGCACCACGAAATCGTTGCTGCTGTTAAAGTAACGGTTGTTGGCATTAACTAATCCTAGCGATTAATTAATCCCACAAAAAAACGGCAATCTTCGGATTGCCGTTTTTTATTGCCCACGCCTATATAACTAACCCAACAACTCACCCACCTCTTTTTTCTAATTTACACTCATAGCCTAATAACACCCGCCCTTTCTCATCCACACTATCTAGTTTTACCGAAAAGCCCCAGAGCCGTGATATATGTTTAAGCACCTCGTGTACGCTATTGCCCAATGGCCGACGTTGATATTGATAGTGCCGCAAGGTTAATGATCTATCCCCCTGAGTATTAGCCTCATAGACTTGAATATTTGGCTCACGCCCTGCCAGATTATATTGCTCAGCTAATTTTTGTCTTATTTCACGATAACCATCCCCATCATGAATTGCAGCGACTTTTAATTTGGGTAAATAATCATCATCCAAAATAGCAAACAATCTAAATTCCCGAATTAACTTAGGTGACAGATACTGCAAAATAAAGCTCTCATCTTTAAAATTTCGCATTGCAAAATCGAGCGTTTTTTTCCAATCTGTATTTACTAAATCAGGAAACCATGCTGCATCTTCTGCTGTGGGCTCTTCGCAGATACGGCGTAAATCCCTAAACATTGCAAAGCCTAAAGCATAAGGATTAATTCCATTAAACCACTTACTTGTCACGGGCTGCTGAAACACCACATTAGTATGGCTATGCAAAAACTCCAACATAAAGGCATCATCCACCAAACCCTCATCGTAAAGCTGATTCAATAGCGTGTAATGCCAAAAAGTAGCCCAGCCCTCATTCATGACCTGGGTTTGCCGCTGCGGATAAAAGTATTGTGCTATTTTGCGAATAATCCGCACAATCTCTCTTTGCCAAGGCTCTAATAGCGGTGCATATTTTTCAATAAAATACAGCAAATTCTCTTGTGGCTCAGATGGAAAACGACTTTCTTCAAAAGACTTCTCCTCCTGCGTACGCTTGGGCAGTGTTCGCCATAATTCATTAATTTGCGACTGCTGATAACTCTCCCGCTCTGATTGCTTGGCTCGTTCCAATGATAGCGATAATTTTTGCGGACGTTTATAGCGGTCAACGCCATAATTCATTAAGGCGTGGCAGGAATCAAGCAATTCCTCCACCTTATCCTCGCCATAGCGCTGCTCACACTGTGCAATATAATTTTTAGCAAACACCAAATAATCAATAATAGCCGATGCATCCGTCCAGCTTCTAAAGAGATAATTACCTTTAAAAAAAGAGTTATGCCCAAATGCCGCATGCGCAATCACCAGCGCCTGCATGGTCATGGTGTTTTCTTCCATTAAATAAGCGATACATGGGCTGGAATTGATCACAATCTCATAAGCCAAGCCCATTGCACCGCGCTGATATGATTTTTGCGTCGATAAAAAATGTTTACCATAGCTCCAGTGGTTATACATCACCGGCATACCCACTGAAGCGTAAGCATCCATCATTTGTTCAGCAGAAATCACCTCTAATTGATTAGGATAAGTATCCAAACCGAATTGCTTAGCGATGCGCGCTATTTCTCGATAATAATCATCAATTAAATCAAATGACCACTCTGATCCTGTAGAGAGCAGTTTCTTTGATTTGGCTTTTTTTTGGCGCGTATTGGTATTCATGCCCCACTCCTTGCGCTCACTTTTTTAAATAATTCTTTAAAAATTGGCCAAATTTCAGCAGGGTTACGAATACGGCGCATCGTAAAATGCGCGTGCTGCTCGGCCACTTTTTCGTACTCAAACCATAAGTTTTGCGGCTCTCCTTCGGTGATTTCCACATAAGCGTAGTATTGCAATAGCGGCATAATTTCTGCACTCAGCAATTGCCTGCATTGTGGCGAATCGGAATCCCAATTATCACCATCACTGGCTTGCGCTACATAGATATTCCAATCTGCATCGGGATAGCGCTCATCAATAATTTTCTTGGTGAGTTTTAATGCCGATGAAACCACCGTCCCACCCGTATCCCTAGCATGAAAGAAATCATGCTCATTCACTTCCGTGGCTTGGGTATGGTGACGAATAAACACTACTTCTATTTTTTCATAAGCGCGGACCAAAAATAAATATAGCAAAATAAAGAAGCGCTTAGCGATATCTTTTTTGGCCTCATCCATTGATCCAGAAACATCCATTACGCAAAACATCACCGCTTGCGTAGTAGGCTTAGGCACCCGAATACGATTGGTGTATTTCAAATCAAAAGGGTCGATATAGGGAATACATACCAGCTTGGCTTTTAATTCACGAATAATCGCCTGCAGCGTTTGTACTTCTTTTGAGCGCTCACCTTGGGTTTCCAGCAATTCATCTAACTGCTCTTGCACCGTATTGAGTTCTTCAAGCGGCCCTGCAGATAGCGCAATACGCCGTCCTAAAGCGGCACGCAAACTACGCAGCACATGAATATTGGTAGGCGTGCCATCCGAGGTGAAACCCGCCCTCACCGGCTTCATCACCATGCTTTGCTTCAATTGGGTTTTAACCAAATTAGGTAATTCAAGATCATCAAAAAAGAATTCTAAAAATTCTTCTTTGCTTAATTCAAATACAAAATCATCCTCACCATCGCCGCCATTCCCTGCTCCGCCATTTCCTCCCGCACCATCACCACCAGAAGGGCGTTCAATTTCATCGCCTCGGCTATAGCGGTCATTACCAGGAAACACACGCTCCCACACGCCACCTTGGGCATGGGCAAAACCTGGCTCATTAATGTCTTTAACGGGAATAGAGACTTTCTCGCCGCGCTCAATATCGGTAATGGATCGACCATTCACCGCCTTAGTGACCGCTTCTTTAATTTGCCCCTTAAAACGGCGTAAAAATCGCTCCCGATTTATCGCCGACTTATTTTTTCCATTCAAACGCCGATCAATCATATGAATCATTTTGCAACTCCAGTGAGGCGTGAGACGCAAGAGGTGCTTGAGCATAGTGCTCAAGCACAGCTCTTCTGCTCACTGGATTACGATGATTTACGCACTCTTAAGTACCATTCGCACAAGAGGCGCACTTGTTTAGGCGTGTAGCCCTTGCTGACCATCCTATTCACAAAGTCTTCATGTTTACGGGCATCATCGTGACTGGCCTTCGCATTAAATGAAATAACGGGCAGCAATTCTTCGGTATTAGAGAACATTTTCTTCTCAATAACCGAGCGCAGCTTTTCATAAGATGTCCACGCTGGATTATTGCCACCATTATTGGCGCGCGCTCGAAGCACAAAATTAACAATTTCATTTCTAAAGTCCTTAGGATTAGAAATGCCGGCTGGTTTTTCAATTTTTTCTAACTCATTGTTTAAACTAGTACGATCAAAAGATTCACCCGTATCCGCATCGCGGTATTCTTGATCCTGAATCCAGTAATCCGCCAAAGTGACGTAGCGATCAAAAATATTTTGCCCATATTCAGAATAGCTTTCTAAATAAGCGGTTTGAATTTCCTTGCCGATAAAATCAACATATTTCAAAGCCATAAACTCTTTGATATACGAGATATATTTTTGCTCCAGCTCGGCAGAGAATTGCTCACGCTCAACTTGCTGTTCCAGTAAATATAAAAGATGCACTGGATTGGCGGCCACTTCAGCGTGATCAAAATTAAATACTTTAGATAAAATCTTAAAAGCAAACCGAGTAGACAAGCCATTCATACCCTCATCTACCCCAGCAAAATCCCGGTATTCTTGGATGGATTTTGCTTTTGGATCTACGTCTTTTAAATTATCACCATCATAAACCAGCATTTTAGAGAAAATACTCGAATTCTCTGGCTCTCTTAGCCGCGAAAGAATCGCAAATTGCGCCATCATTTTTAAAGTACCCGGTGCACACGGTGCTTTAGACAAAGAGGAATTGAGCACCAGTTTTTCATAAATCTTCACTTCCTCACTCACCCTTAAGCAGTAAGGCACTTTCACAATATAAATACGGTCTAAAAACGCCTCATTATTTTTATTATTTTTAAATTGTTTCCATTCAGATTCATTTGAGTGAGCTAAAACTACGCCATCAAATGGAATAGCCCCAAAGCCTTCTGTGCCTTTGAAATTGCCCTCTTGCGTGGCAGTTAACAATGGATGAAGCACCTTGATAGGCGCCTTAAACATTTCCACAAATTCAAGCAAACCTTGATTAGCTAAACATAGGCCGCCCGAATAGCTATAAGCATCAGGATCATCTTGGGCATATTTTTCTAATTTACGAATATCTACTTTACCGACTAGGGCCGAGATATCTTGATTGTTTTCATCCCCTGGCTCTGTTTTTGCAATCGCTACTTGACGTAATACCGAAGGATGGCGCTTCACCACTCTAAACTGATTAATATCACCATTGAATTCGTGCAACCTTTTTACCGCCCAAGGGCTGGGAATGGTTTTTAAATAACGACTAGCGATGCCAAATTGCTCTTGCAATAGGCCACCATCTTCATCGGCATTAAACAGGCCCAATGGCGATTCATTAACCGGCGAGCCTTTAATACAATAAAAAGGCACGCATTCCATCAGTTCTTTTAATTTTTCAGCAATCGAGCTTTTACCCCCGCCAACTGGGCCAAGCAGATAAAGGATTTGTTTCTTTTCCTCTAAACCTTGCGCGGCATGGCGAAAATAAGCGACCACCTGCTCTATCACCTCTTCCATGCCATAAAACTCACGAAAAGCTGGATAGATGCGAATCACTTTATTTTGAAAAATACGCGATAAGCTAGAATCAAGCCGAGTATCAATAAGCTCTGGCTCACCAATCGCCATTAACATACGCTCCGCCGCCGTGGCATAGGCAACTTGATCATGTTTGCATAGCTCTAGATAGTCTCTAAGAGACATTTCTTCTTCGCGTGTGCGCTCGTAACGTGCAGCAAAATTATTGAAGACATCCATGACGCCTCTCCTCACCGTGTATGTCGTACGAGTGGCTCAGCGAATGCGGCCCCTCACTTGCAAGCAGCTCAAGCACAGGCCACTTGCTTCTTTATAGACAAGCTCAAGTTGAATATTTCAATAAATTACGCGTAGATTGCTAATAAGTTTGACTTGCCAAGCGCTAATCCATAAAAAGAGTGCAAAAAAAAGAGCCCTGCAGGGCTCTTTTTTACTCAGTATTGCGGCGATAAATCAGCTATTTATCTCAGGCGAGTAGACCGTGACGCGATTTCGCCCATTTTGCTTAGAAAAATACAAGGCCATATCGGCTTCTTCAATTACTTTTTGTGGCTCAGCCGCACCAGAATGACATTCAGATAAGCCCAAGCTTGCTGAAATTATAATTTTTGTTTCACCAAACTGAACCGGTTGATCGCATAAAATCACACGTATCCTTTCCGCAGCGATTTCCGCCCCTGCTAAATCAGTTTGCGGCAACAACAACATAAACTCTTCGCCACCGTAACGGCCAAAGATATCGGTATCTCGCAGCGTGGTGAGCACGCGTGATGCCACCACGCGAAGCACTTCATCGCCCGCCACATGACCGTAGTTATCGTTGACTTGTTTAAAGCGATCTAAATCAAACAAAATAACGGTAAAGAATGCCGCCTGATAACGCGACATCCGCTCTAGCTCCTGAGTAAAGCGCGTATCTAAATAGCGGCGATTATAAATTCCCGTTAAACCATCTCGATTGGAATATTCTTCCAATTTACCCATTGCTTCTTGCAATAGATTTTGGGCAATTGCATTGTCGGTCACGTCAAATAAATTGACGGTTACCGCATCCACCTCTCCCGACTCATTTCTTACCGGCATAAAGGTGGTATTTTGCTGCATAAAATCCATCCCACCGGTAATAGGCCGATTATGGGGAAATTTAAATAAATATGGCCGTTGTTCCCAAGAAGTAAACGCAAAATTCTTAAGCACAAAAACACTTTCAATCTTTTTGCTTAACCATTTTTGCGGCAATTCTGGGAACAATTCAAATAAATTAGCCCCAATCGCTTGCTCTGCAGATATTCCGCTATGTTGAGCCATAAAGCGATTCCAGAGCAAAATACGATACTCGCGATCCAGCGAAAAAATACCGACCCCAACCTCATTAACAATAAAATCACATAATCTTTGTTGCATTAGATGTTATCCATAAACGCATCAATAGCTAGCTGTAATCGTAAAATAGATTCTTCTGGCATCAAGGTGAGTAAGTGGCAAGTAAAATCTCTAATTTCTAAAGTAAAGTGTACTTCCACCAATAAAGCGTAATTCCAAGTCAGGTGTTTAGTATTGATCAGCTGATCCACTTCAACATTTTCAGCCATAATGGTGGGCGCAGAAAAAACTAAAGATGCGCCTAATAAGTCAGCCACACCATTTAAACAAGCGCCAATCAATACATTGCCCACATCTAACAACAATTCACGCTCGGCCGTACGATCAATCACACCATCGTAGCCCATCAAATCAGCTAAATTTCTACAGCCATGCTGATCGTACACCACCATGGCCTCACCAGACAAAGAGCCATTAAATGACTGACGGATTGCCGTGGCGGCACTTTTGCTGCCTATCATATGTAGCATATTGTGGCTGATTGAATCGGCTTGAATAATATTGATTCGCGGCACTGATAATTTAACAAAGGTATCTAAAATTTGGGCAAGTTGCGCACCTGCACGCCCCATCGCAATATTGGTAATTTCTTGCAGCGCATCGGCTTGGTCTTCGGTCAAAAACAATTCTTCGTTCATAAAGCGATTCCATATTCGCGCAAAATAATCTCAATATCAGAAGCTTTCACTGGTTTTTGAACAAAGGCCGCAGCCCCCAATTGTCGAACACGTTCACGAGCCTTGACCTGAATATCGGCGGAAACCACCACCACATAGCTATTCAGCCCCTCTTTTTGCATTGCCTCTAGTACCGCATAGCCATCAAGTAGCGGCATGGTTAAATCTAAAAACATCACATCTGCTTTGCCTGCTCGATACGCTGTTAGTGCTTCAATACCATTGCATGCTTGTGTAATTTCAACATCCCAATTTTTAGGCAAGGCTTTTATTAGCATTTTTCTGGCCATAGCAGAATCATCAACAACCAAAATAGGGATAGGCATCTTTTTAAAAGTTCCTTTTAATCAGAAACAACAACTGCAAAAACGCAATATAAAATTATTTTTATTTTTTTATACGTGGATTGGCGCTGAGAAAAACGAAGCCCTGCAACGCGTTAAAATAAATACTGGAAAATCCTAAAAAAGCCAAGAAAAATTAAACTTCCACCAAAAAAATAGCGCAAATAGGGGCGCCGTAATAAGGTGCGCAGTGGCTCTATAAAGGCCGACATCAGCAATAAATTAGGTAGCGTACCAAGGCCAAACGACAACATAATTAAACCACCATGCCAAGGGCTTGCGCTGGCTAAGGCATTTAGCGACGCCGTATAGACCAAGCCACAGGGTAGCCACCCCCATAATGCCCCCACGATTAAAGTATCTGACCAGCGTTTAACCGGCAAAAACAGCCGCATATACGGCTGTATTTTACCCCATAAAGGCCGACCTGCTTTCTCTAAATACAGGATCAATATTGACCATCCTGCCATATACGCGCCGAGCAAAATCAGTAATAAATTTGCAGCAACAAACAAGACACCTTTAACGCCTTGCAAGGAAAGCAAGCTAGACAAGGAGCCTAGCCCGCCCACCAACATGCCAATCAGGCAATAGCCCAAAATACGCCCTAGATTAAACCCTAGGTGGTAATGCCAACGTCGCCCTGCAGGTAGTTGTAAGCTAAATGCCGTAACTACCCCACCGCACATCCCAACACAATGCCCGCCCCCTAAAAGACCCGCTAAAAACAATGCAAAAAGGTCAAACTCAAGCATTTATTTATATCAACTTTGAATATCGCCCCGCAGGTGCCGCATGGCGTAAATAACGATCAAAAATCATCGCAATAGAGCGAACTAGAAAACGCCCCCGAGGAGAAACCACAATGGAATCATCCAACACGGCAATTAAACCATCCTCTTGATACGGTAAAAGCAGCATTAATTCTTCTGCAAAATAACTTTTAAAATCAATAAAATAGGACAGCTCCAACGGTTGGAAACTCAATTCAAACTGGCACATTAATGATTGAATCACCGCAGCGCGGAGCAAATCATCGTGCGTTACGCTTAATCCACGTTCAACAGGTAAGCGATTTTGATCTAATGCAGCGTAATAAGTCGTTAAGTCCTTAACATTTTGCGAATAACAACGCCCTACTTTGCCAATTGCTGATACCCCAAAAGCCATCAAATCGCAATCTGCATGGGTGGAATACCCCTGAAAATTACGATGCAACGCGCCACGACGCTGCGCAATCGCTAGTGCATCATTAGGTAAAGCAAAGTGATCCATGCCGATATAAACATAACCTGCGGCGAGCAGCTGCTTAACACTACTTTGTAAGATATCTAGTTTACCCTCTGCGGTGGGTAGCTGCCCAGCATCAATGCGCCGCTGGGGTTTAAATCGCTCTGGCAAGTGGGCGTAGCTATATAGCGCGATGCGATCTGGCAGGAGAGTGAGCACCCTTTCTATTGTCTGATACATCGTCATTTGGCTTTGATGCGGCAAACCATAAATCAAATCAATGCTGACTGATTTAAAACCATTAGCACGGGCGGCATCAATCACCGCGCGTGTTTCTTCCTCCGATTGCACTCGATTAACTGCTTGCTGCACCGCCAAATTAAAATCTTGAATCCCTACACTCATCCGATTAAAACCAATTTTACCCAATAAAGCCACGGTGGTTGCATTCACTTTACGTGGGTCTATTTCTATGGAGAATTCACCATCGGCTTTTAAATCAAAATGACTGCGAATCCCCTCCATTAAACGGGTCAGTTGCACATCACTCAGAAATGTGGGCGTCCCCCCCCCAAAATGCAGCTGTGAGGCACGCCCACGATTCGTTAATAATGCCGCCTGCATTTGCACTTCTTTCAGTAGATAATCTAGGTATTGATCCGCCTTACCTTGATCCTTGGTAATGACTTTATTACAGGCGCAGTAGTAGCAAATCGTATTGCAAAAAGGCAGATGAAAATACAGAGATAAAGGTTTAATCACAGTACCTGGTTGTTGCTGACGAACACTCTCCTCATAGCGTTGAGCATCCATTGCAACAAATCGGTCCGCAGTGGGGTAGGATGTATACCTTGGCCCCTTGCCGCTATGCTGACTAATTAGATCTCGGTCAAAATCAAGTGACTGTAATACAGTAGCATTATCCTGAAATAACATGTTTCATCCTTATGAACGTATGCGTGCAGCTTGCCCATATTCATTTTCCATAACCTTGATCGATATCAACACAGTCGCGACAAAATCCGTGCAACTGGTGATAACGAGTACATAGATTGAATGATCCCATGAACACGACACCCCACATTCCAGTTCGCGACCTAAGTCTTAAACATCTTCGCCAAAGCTGTGTGAACTGTAGCTTGCGGGAACTATGCCTACCCATTGGGCTGTCTGCTGATGAAATGCATGAACTGGACACCTTGATCACGCAATCCAAACCCATCAAACGGGGTGAAGCGCTGTACCGTGCGGGTGAGCCTTTTCGCTCTCTATTTGCGATTCGCTTGGGCTTTTTTAAAGCCAGCGTTATTTCAGAAGACGGCCGCGAACAAGTCACTGGGTTTCATATGACGGGCGAATTAATGGGTATGGATGCGGTGAGTGCAGACCAGCATACTTGCGATGCCATTGCCTTAGAAGATAGCGAAGTCTGTGAGCTGCCCTTTACCGACATGGAAGAACTCAGCCGCCGCATTCCCGCCTTACAACATCACTTCTACAAATTGATGAGCCGCGAAATCGTTCGCGATCATGGGGTTATGCTTTTACTTGGCAATATGAAGGCTGAAGAGCGTATTGCCGCGTTTTTACTTAATTTGTCGCAGCGTTTTGCAATCCGTGGCTACTCGGCCAGCAGCTTTCATTTACGTATGACCCGTGAAGAAATCGGCAGTTATTTAGGCCTTAAACTTGAAACGGTGAGCCGCTCCTTATCTAAATTCCAAGAAAATGGTTTAATTAAGGTACAAAACCGTTTGATTGAAATCATTGATGCTCCCGCACTCAAACAATTAATTAACAACTGCCAACAATAAGCCACCATGCCTATGACTCCATCTGGACCAGTCCTCTTTCTGGCCCCTGCGGCCATTTTGGAGTCTTTGCAATCTAGGCTAAATACCGTGCCAGTGCCGCAGCTTATGCTGCTCCCCATTGGCATGCAGTCACAAATCCCCACGCTACCCACTGACGGGCTGCTACTTACGGCAGGCCATGCGAGCGTTGAACACTATTTATCCAGTGCTCATTGGGCCCATTCACAAAAATGGCAACATATTGACCTTGCCTTAGTTGGCGAGCCTCAATGCGCCGCTCAATTGGGCTGGATGCTAGCCGCCAGTGGCGAGCCTACAGCCCTCGCTTACGCAGCCCCCTTACTAGATGCCCTTGCTCCCGCAGGATCAGCAAATTGGCTGCACGCCGGAGGGCCTGGCGCGGCAAGCTTTTTAGCCCTTTTGCAAAACATCATGCTGCAGCCACTGATTGAAAGCTGGAAAGTCATTTTCCCCAATGGCAAGCCATCACCCAAGGCTGATTTAAGCAAGCTGGCTGAATTACAAACTACGCAATGGCAAGCCCTCTATCCACTCTGCCAGCAATACTTAGCCCTCAGCCAAGGGCGAGTCCACCACGCTTTTCACCCTCAACTTAATCCGTTTCAGCTACCGACACATATCGAACCTGCCGCCGCATTAGCTCAGTTTTTGATACAGTTCTTTCAAAAATCTTAATAGCGCAAATACATTAACTGAGCAAGATAAGCCTGCTTTTCTATACTCACACTTCCTCTTATTACATCTTGCCACGCATGTTGTCTGCCCTAATCAAAGCACGGCCTAAAGCGGCCATGTATCGCGTGCTGCTACGCCAATTGTATTTCTCTGGCGTTCAATCTCTTGGCGTAAGTTGCTTAGCGGGCGCGGCCATTGGCGCGGTGGTCGTTACCTTGGTACAAGGCAACTTTGGCCAAAGTGGTATTAAGGCGATGAATGTACTGATGATCAGCGCCATGCAAGAGGCAGGCCCCCTGATGGTGGGGCTCATTTTTACGGCGCGTAGCGCATCGGCCATGGCCACAGAATTATCCACCATGAAAGTACACGGCGAATTACGCACCCTAGAGCGGGTCGGCATCTCCGTTTGGGGGTATTTAATCCAGCCGCGCATTATTGCCGCAGGATTAAGCTGCGTGCTGTTATTTTGCTACTTTATGGCTGCAGCCCTGTTAAGTGGCGCGCTGATTACCCCTCAATCGGGGGTGCTTGCAGAAATCAGGCAAAGCTTAAGCCACCTTTCCCTCAGCACCGCCGTGACGGGGCTAGGAAAAAGCCTGTTATTTGGCGTCATCACCAGCATGTCGGCCTGTTTACTTGGCCTAAGTGCCGCATCTGCAAGTACAGAGATTGCCAGGCTCTCTTCACGGGCAGTTTTACTCAGTATTCTTGCGATTCTAACGCTAGATGCCGCGCTAGCCCTACTATTAAGCTCACTCAAATGAGCAACGCTCCCCAGCGCCTGCTACTCCTTTGCAAACATAGCGGGGAGCGGAATTTAGCTTTAGATCAGGCCTGCTATTTACTGCGTAAATACTTAAAACGTCCATGGGGCTTGCTTGCTTTAAGTGGGGGGCTATTAAGCAACATCAATGTACTTGAAAACCTCTGGCTTATCCCGTCTTGGCAGAACAACCAAAGTAGCACCGAAATACTTACAAACTTGCAATCCATCCTCAGCCAACTCAATATTAATGAGCAAAACGCAGCAAAGCTCTTGGCTGCAAGGCCCGCAAACTTAAGTAACACCGAAACCAGAGTCGCGCTGCTACTACGGGCTCTACTGCTAAGCCCAGAGATATTGCTGATTGATCACGATTGGTTTTTAGGCTTAAAACAAGTAGATAGAGACCTTTATCAGCGCGCCCTACCCCTGCTGGCACACTGCGATTGGTGGGTATTCAGCGATGATATTGAAGCCCCCAGTAATGATGCGGCTTGGAGCACACAAGACGCTTTGATATTTTTGGCAGAACAAATACCTAGCAGCAGCTAAATCCGTTTAATGATGGATAAATCATACGCAATGAGCAACACCACAATAAGCACTTTTTTACAGCAAGATAAACGCTGGCAAGTCGGCTTATTTATAAGCGGTGGTCTACTGCTTGCTGGTCTGCTGCTGTATATATTGATTCGAACACTAGGCTGGTTTGAACCCAGCTATTCCCTTGTTTTTTACACCCAAAGTGCTGAATCGCTGCTTGTTGGCATGCCAATCCGTCTGTCTGGACTTCCTATCGGCAATGTCACCGAAATCACGCTAGAAGAAGACGCACATGTGCAGGTAAAAATAAAAATAAAAACTGAATATCAACGCTGGATTAAACCAGACTCAAATGCCGCCCTGATGGCCGAAGGGCTGTTTGGTGATCATTTTATTCAAATAACGGCCAGCAAAAAAACCACCCCGCCCTTGAGCGACGGCGCAATGATTACTTTTATTCCCGCAAGCAACATGAGCGATTTTGTTCCTCAATTAAAAGAGCGGCTATTCCCTTTATTGGAAGAGATGCAAAGTCTGGCAACACATTTAAAATCGCCCGACGGGCAACTGAACCACACGCTAAGCGAAGCGCAGCAACTGATGCATGAATTACGCAGCACGCGTCAGCAAATCGATAAGCTACTGATTGCCAGCACAGGGCTAGCAGAGAAAAAACTGCCCGCCAGCCTAGCCCACCTCAACACCACGCTGATCGAATTTAAAAACCTTGCACAAAGTGCCGATACACAGCTCTTTGCTAGCACACAAAAACTGCAAACCACCCTAAGCAAATTTGAACAAACCGGCGAACATGCAAATGCCAGCCTGCAAGAGATGCGCTTATTACTCCAAGAAACCAGGCCAAGCTTACACAAGCTATTACAAGACTCCGACCTTCTGATTCGTAATGGCAATACCACCATTAGCAATATGCACGAGCACTGGCCATTTAGCGGCGAGAGCAAACCCGCCTCCATGCCTGAAACACTACCCCCATAGTGCCAATTTTGAATAAACACAGCCGGTTTCCCCTCGCCTGCCAAGCAAAAAACAGCAAAATATCAGCCATATTCACAAGCGAACTGACAAAACGTCCGCCAGCCGCTACAATTTACGGCTTCGTAAAGTCCGCCTAAGCGCTTAAGCATGCATGTTTTCAGAAGCGTTTCCGACGCGCATCTTCCCCCTACTGCAATTACCATCGGTAATTTTGATGGTTTGCACGCGGGCCACGAAGCAATGTTGTCCGAATTAAAATCGGTTGCCCGTCAGCACGGGCTAAAAACCTGCGTGCTCACTTTTGAGCCGCACCCGCGTGAGTTTTTTACGCCAGATGCGGCCCCCGCTCGCCTCACCAGCCTGCGCGAGAAGCTAGAGCTATTAAAAAGCCACCATATTGACTATGTGATAGTGCAGCGTTTTAACCGTGCATTTTCATCCTTAAGTGCGCTGGATTTTAGAGATCAAATCCTCGCAAAAGGTTTAAATGCTCGGCATGTGATTGTGGGCGACGATTTTTGTTTTGGCGCCAAACGCGCGGGTGATTTTGCCCTACTACAAGCCAGCCCAGATTTTAGCGCCTGTAGCTTGGCCACCGTTGCCGATCAAGGCACGCGTATTTCTTCTACCGCCGTGCGCAATGCGCTGGCAGCGGGAAATATGGATTTAGCCGCTGGCTATTTGGGCCGCCCCTATTCCATTGCGGGCCGCGTAGTGGATGGCGATAAAATTGGCCGCACCTTGGGCTTTCCAACCGCCAACATTCAAATCAAACACAATCGCCCGCCTTTGTTTGGCATTTTTGTGGTTGAAGTGCATGGGCTAGAAAAGCCCTATCAAGGCGTGGCAAGCCTAGGCTTTAGGCCAACCATTCATGGTGGCGATGCCTACCCAAAATTAGAAGCGCATTTATTTGATTTTAAACGCGAGATTTATCGCCAACATCTACGTGTAGACTTCCTGCATAAATTGCGCGATGAAGAAAAATATATCGATTTGCCCACCCTAGTGAAACAAATCGAAAAAGACTGCCAAAATGCCCGCGACTGGTTTGCTGATCATCACGAGGCTGGGCTGAAAAATCTAAAAGTTCTGTAGACACAGAGAAAAAATGAGACCACAGAGCAGACTGAGAACATCTTGAAACGGGAAGTTTCTCTCCTGACTGCTGTGAACTAAGTGATCCCCAAGCCTACAGACCTTTTTAAAAGCACTTAACTAAATACCATTGAGAGATAAACATGTCAGACAAACCAGCCAATAAATACCCAGTTAACTTACTTGATACGCCATTTCCTATGCGTGGCGACTTGGCCAAGCGCGAACCGGGCTTTTTAAAAGACTGGCAAGACAACAAGCTATACCAAGCGATTCGGGCCAAAGCCAAAGAGCAAAACCGCCCTAAATTTATTTTGCACGATGGCCCACCTTACGCTAACGGCGACATTCATATTGGCCATGCGGTTAATAAAGTTTTAAAAGACATCATTATCAAAGCCAAGACTTTAGACGGTTTTGACGCGCCTTATGTGCCTGGCTGGGATTGTCACGGCTTGCCGATTGAGCATCAGATCGAAAAAATCGTTAAATTTGATAAGCAAGCGCTGGCGGCCAATCCTGATATCTTTGCGCGCGTGCAAGACTACCGCAAAGCCAATGGACTAGATCCAAAAGAAACCCGCCTGCCCGCAGCGTTTACCCGCGAGCTGTGCCGTGAATACGCCGCCACCCAGATTGAGCGCCAAAAGGCTGACTTTATCCGCTTGGGTGTACTAGGTGATTGGAACAACCCCTATTTGACTATGGATTTTAAAACCGAGGCCGATATCGTTCGCACCTTGGGTAAAGTCCACGCTAATGGCTACCTGCTGCGCGGCCAAAAGCCGGTGCATTGGTGCGTAGACTGTGCATCCGCACTGGCCGAAGCAGAAGTGGAATACGAAGATAAAATCTCACCAGCGATCGACGTTGGCTTTCGCGTTATCGACAGCGCGGCCCTATCCAAGGCATTCGGTGGTGTAAGCATTGGCGACACGCCTGCTTTTGCACTGATCTGGACCACCACACCTTGGACGCTACCTGCCAACCAAGCCGTATCGGTCCACCCAGATTTTATTTACGATCTGATCGCTACGCCAAAAGGCCTGCTGATCTTAGCGCGTGATTTAGCCGAGACGACCATCAAGCGCTACGACATCGAAACCACCGAAGTGATCGCGCAAGCCAAAGGCTCGGCACTTGAATTTTTACAATTACAACACCCATTCCTTGACCGTGTTGTGCCAATTATCTGCGGCGACCATGTCACCACCGAAGCAGGGACTGGCCTTGTGCATACCGCCCCTGCCCATGGCTTAGAAGACTACGTAATTGGCACCAAATACAAGCTAGCCACCGACAATCCTGTTGGCAATGATGGCCGTTTTTATAGCAATATCGAGCTACTGGGTGGCAAAAGCGTTTGGGAAGCCAACCCAATGGTGCTGGCTATTTTAGAGGAACGCGGCGCGCTGTTTGCTAGCAAAAAACTAGAACACAGCTACCCGCATTGCTGGCGTCATAAAACCCCAATTATTTTCCGCGCCACCAGCCAATGGTTTATTGGCATGGAAACCGCAGGCAATAACGGCCAAACGCTGCGCGCCCAAGCCAATACCGCAGTGGACTCCACCGAGTTCTTCCCTGCTTGGGGCCGCGCGCGCTTAGAATCCATGATTAAAAATCGCCCAGACTGGTGCGTATCGCGCCAGCGTAACTGGGGCGTGCCGATGACTTTCTTTGTACACAAAGAAACGGGCGAGCTACACCCCAACTCCGGCGAACTGCTTGAAATCGTGGCCAAGCGTATTGAGCAGGAAGGCATTGAAGCCTGGTTTAAGCTCGACGCTGAAGAGTTACTTGGCAAGGATGCGGTTTACTACGACAAGCTCAAAGACACCCTTGATGTATGGTTTGACTCTGGCTCGACCCATTACGCGGTACTAAAACAAAGGGAAGAGCTGACTTGGCCTGCTGATTTGTACTTGGAAGGCTCAGACCAACACCGTGGCTGGTTCCAATCATCCTTGCTCACAGGCTGCGCTACCGAAGGTCGTGCACCTTACAAGCAATTGCTAACCCACGGCTTTGTGGTGGATGGCAAGGGCATGAAGATGTCTAAGTCCAAAGGTAATGTGATTGCGCCGCAAACGGTGATTAATCAGCTGGGTGCAGATATGCTGCGCCTATGGGCGGCTTCCACCGATTACTCGGGTGAGCTGACCATTTCTGACGAGATTTTGAAGCGTACCGCCGATTCTTATCGCCGTATCCGTAATACGCTGCGCTTCTTACTGGCCAATATTTCTGACTTTGATGCAAGCCATGTCTTACCCGCAGACGAGCTATTGCAGCTGGATCGCTATGCCTTGGTTGAGCTGGCTGCATTCCAGCAAAAAATCACCGCGCTTTACGATAAGTACGAGTTCCACCTGGCCGTGCAAGAAATCCATGCGTATTGCTCAGAAGGCTTAGGCTCTTTCTACTTAGACATTATCAAAGATCGGCTCTACACCATGGCTGCGGATAGCCAAGGCCGCCGCTCAGCACAAACTGCGCTGTGGCATATCAGCCAAGCTTTGGTACGCTTGCTTGCGCCGATTCTCTCCTTTACTGCGCATGAAGCATGGAGCGCGCTCAAAAACGAAGAAAGCGTATTTCTTAGCACATGGCACGCAATCCCAAGCGTGCAGGATGCCGCCACGCTGGAAGCCCGCTTTGTACTGGTGCGTGAAGTTCGCGCTGCAGCGCAAAAAGAAATTGAGCTGCAACGCGCCGATGGCAAGCTAGGCTCTAGCCTGCAAGCCGAAGTAGACATCACCGCCGGTGGCGAAACATTTACCGCCCTTGCCGCCTTGGGCGACGAGCTAAAATTTGTGCTAATCACCTCCCAAGCCCGCCTTCACACAGGGGACACCACAGAAATCAGCGTAAGCGCTTCTGCCGAGGCTAAGTGTGAGCGTTGCTGGCACTACACTGCCAGCGTAGGCACGCACAGCGATCATCCAACGCTATGCAGCCGTTGCAATAGCAATCTGCACTCCACAGGCGAGGCGCGTACTCATGCTTAACCGTGGCCTAGCGCGCTGGCTAGGGTTGGCACTTTTGGTGCTAGTCCTAGATCAAGCGAGCAAGCATGCGATTGAGGCGATGTTCCAATTTGGTGAACAGCTTGCCTTAATCCCTGGCTTTTTTAACCTCACGCTGGCCTACAACCCTGGCGCAGCGTTTAGCTTTTTAGCCGACGCGGGTGGCTGGCAGCGCTATTTCTTTACGGCGCTGGCGCTGGGTGTATCGGTGTTTATTGTATTTTTGCTCAAAAAACACCAAGCAGAAACACGCTACGCGCTGGCGCTGGCGCTGATTTTGGGTGGCGCGCTGGGCAATGCCATTGATCGTATGCTGTTAGGTCATGTGATCGACTTTATTCAGATCCATTACCAGCAGCGCTGGTACTACCCAGCCTTTAATATTGCGGACTCCGCTATTTGCATAGGAGCCGTCCTTATGGTAATTGATTCTTTCCGGCGCGAAGCTAAATCGGAGAATGTGGCATGAAGATGCAAATTGTTTTAGCAACGCCCCGCGGCTTTTGTGCGGGTGTTGACCGTGCCATTGCGATTGTTGAAAAAGCACTCGAAAAATTTGGCGCGCCAATTTATGTGCGCCATGAAGTGGTACACAATAAATTTGTGATCGAAGATCTCAAACTAAAAGGGGCCATTTTTGTTGAAGACTTGGCCGATGTACCTGCGGGCAATACGCTGATTTTCTCTGCTCACGGCGTATCCCAAGCCGTACGTGCCGAGGCCAGCGAGCGCGGCTTAACTATTTTTGACGCCACTTGCCCTCTGGTCACCAAAGTTCACCTAGAAGTAAAACGCCTGCGCGAACAAGGCTTCGAGATCATTATGATCGGCCATAAAGGCCACCCAGAAGTAGAAGGCACCATGGGCCAAGCCCAAGGTGGCATGTATTTGGTAGAAGAAACCAGCGACGTAGCTACCCTGCAAGTTGCAAGCGACAAGCTAGCTTACGTAACCCAAACCACGCTGTCGGTGGATGATGCACAAGTGGTGATTGAAGCCCTTCGGGCCCGCTTCCCTAATATTGTTGGCCCTAAGAAAGACGATATCTGCTACGCCACGCAAAATCGCCAAGACGCCGTGAAACACCTCGCTAAAGAAGTGGATGTGGTAGTGGTGGTAGGCTCGCCAAACAGCTCTAACTCTAACCGCCTGCGTGAAGTAGCCGCCAACCTAGGTATTGATTCCTACATGGTGGATAACGCCAGCGAGTTAAAAGCCGAGTGGTTTATTGGCAAGGCAAACGTCGGCGTAACGGCGGGCGCTTCTGCACCTGATATTTTGGTACAGCAAGTCATTGCCCAAGTAGAAAAATTTGGTGCAGGCTCGATACGCCAAATGGATGGCATTGAAGAAAATGTGATTTTCTCGCTACCTAAGGGCTTAGTGTAAGCGTTTATGTAAACGCCACCCTAGCGGGCCGTTTAAGCCAAACGGCCCGCTGATTCAGCTTTAAGCCACCGTACCAAGCCCTCCTTTCGGCCAACTCAGCTTATGACTTCTCCCCGCAGCAACTGCTTTCATTGTGGCGAGCCACTTTTGGCATCTGACCACTTCCCCGTTATGTATAAGCAAGTAGAGCAAGCCACCTGCTGCGCAGGCTGCCAAGCCGTGGCCACGACTATTATTCAAAGCGGCTTAGAGAGCTATTACACCCAGCGGGATCGTCCAGCAGACCGAGCCCAGCCCCTGCCAGATGAAATCCTTGCTCAGCTCAGCCTCTATGACGACAGCAGCCTGCAAGCCAGCTTTGTACTGAATATCGATAGTGATATTCGTGAAGCCGCCCTCATTCTGGAAGGCATTAGCTGCGCGGCCTGCATTTGGCTAAATGAGCGCCATATTCGCCAGCTACCCGGCGTATTATCCGCCAGCATCAATTACAGCACTCACCGCGCCCGCGTGCGCTGGGATGAGCGCGCAATTCAGCTTTCTACTATCTTGCAAGCGATTGCCGCCATTGGTTATCGCGCCCAGCCTTATGATCAAGCCAAGCAAGAGGCGGGTTGGCAAAAACAACGTAAAAGCGCCTTATTGCGCTTATGGATAGCTGGCTTATCCATGATGCAAGTCATGATGTTTTCTGTGCCTATTTATATGTCCAAGGCTGGCGAAATCGCCCCAGAGTGGCTGCATCTTATGAACTGGGCCAGCCTGATCCTTACTTTGCCGGTAGTGCTGTATTCCGCCGTGCCTTTTTATGTTTCTAGCTGGCGAGATTTAAAGCGCCGTCGCACCGGCATGGACTTACCCGTTGCCATTGGGGTGCTCGCCGCCTTTATTGCTAGCTGCTACACACTACTTACTGGGCATGGGGAGGTTTACTTTGACTCAGTATCCATGTTTGTATTTTTGCTGCTGGCTGGGCGCTATCTAGAAATGGCGGCGCGGCGTAAAGCAGGCGCAGCCACAGAGCAACTGGTCAAACTCATCCCCTCCTTTGCACACAAAATGGACGGGCAAGGGACAATAGAAGTCACCGTGAGCAGCCTAAATGTAGGGGACAAAATTCTCGTTAAATCAGGCGAAACAATCCCCGTAGACGGCATTGTTCGCCAAGGCGAAGGCGCTGTTAGCGAGGCATTACTGACCGGCGAAAGCCTTGCCATTCCAAAGACACCCAGCATGCACGTTACGGGGGGCACACTTAATTTAGCCGCGCCACTGCATATCGAAATCAGCCAGATTGGTGAAAACACCCGTCTAGCCGCCATTGTGCGTTTGCTCGATCAAGCACTGGCGCAAAAACCCCGCCTCGCTCTACTTGCCGAACAGGTGTCTGGCTGGTTTATTGCCGCACTTTTAATCACCGCCGCTTTGGCATGGCTGTACTGGCATCAACACGACCCGATCCACGCACTGCCGATTATGGTATCGGTGCTGGTTATTTCCTGCCCCTGTGCGCTCGCCCTTGCCACCCCTGTGGCCCTTACCGCAGCCACAGGGCATTTAGCCCAGCTAGGACTCATGATAAGCAACAGCCCAGCACTAGAAACGCTGGCAAAAATCACCGATGTGATGCTAGATAAAACCGGCACCCTCACCCATGGCGAACCGCGCATTCAGCAATATATCGCTAGTCACAAAAATGAAGATGAAGCCCGTCAAATTGCCGCTTCATTAGAAGCCAGCTCCGCCCACCCCCTAGCCCGCGCTTTTACTTTGCCAGATGCCCCCTTGGCTCAAGAGATTCAAACCTACCCAGGCGGCGGCTTAAGTGGAATGGTGGATGGCCAGCTGTATTACATTGGCCATCCTAATTTTGTAAACAGGCAATGCAGCATGCTGATGCCCGAATCCATCCGTAGTGCAGAAGGCAGCTTAATTGCATTAGCAAGCAAAACAGAATGGCTAGGTGCTTTTATTGTGGCGGACACTTTGCGCTCTGACGCAGCCGCATCTATAGCCGCCTTGCAGGCTGCCGGCTTACGCCTGCACCTTGTATCGGGCGATAGCAACGCTACCGTACAAGCTTTAGCTTTAAGCATGCATATTGAAAACGCTGTCGGCAGAGCAACGCCTGGGGATAAGCTGGCTTACATCAATACACTGCAACAACAGGGCCGCCGAGTATTAATGCTGGGAGATGGCGTCAACGATGCGCCCGTTTTAGCGCAAGCCGATGTCTCTATGGCAATGGGGGCGGGGGTCGATGTAGCTCATGCCGCAGGCGATATGGTGCTGCTCAATAATCAGCTGGATCGGCTCCCCAAAGCGCTGGCCCTAGCCAAAAAAACCCGTAGCATTATTCGTCAAAATTTAGTGTGGGCCATTGTTTATAATTTAGCCGCATTGCCATTAGCCGTCTGCGGCCTGATTACCCCATGGATTGCCAGCTTAGGCATGGCATGCAGCTCACTGTTAGTGGTGCTCAATGCCTTGCGGCTTAAAGGGAAAAACTAAATGGAAAGCCTTTATTTGCTAATTCCTCTTTCCGTCTTACTGGTTTTTCTAATTGGGATTATTTTTTGGTGGTCGCTTAAAGGAGGGCAATTTGATGATATGGAGGGGCCTGGCTGGCAGATTTTGCAAGATGATGACAGCCTGCTCGTAGAGAAAAGTTCCGCAGACGAAAGAAAAAACAAGGAATTTAAGTCTGACGGGGTGTAAAATGCCGCGATCTGATGAAAGGCATTGATGTTCGTCAATAAGACCGCCGACTGAAGCAGCTAAAGTTCAGTTAGCATAATTACATAAGAAATATTCACAACCAGCAAAAAACCAGTCTTTTCCTTACAACTGGTTAAATGCAGACAGGTTGTACATTTTTCAAGTCAAAAATTCAAAGTCCAAGCTGTTGGAGATCAATCGGAGCTCGCATGGAACACCAAGGTACATACAACTATAAAGTGGTGCGGCAATTTGCCATCATGACAGTCATTTGGGGGATTGTTGGGATGCTGGTTGGCGTGATCATCGCTGCCCAGATGTACTGGCCAGAACTTAATTTTGGCCCTTACTTTCATTTTGGCCGCTTACGACCACTACACACTAACGCAGTTATTTTTGCGTTTGGTGGTAGCGGTTTATTTGCAACATCCTATTACGTGGTTCAGCGCACCTGTAATGTGCGTTTGATCTCCGACAAGCTGGCAGCCTTCCATTTTTGGGGCTGGCAACTGGTGATTGTGCTGGCCGCCATCACTCTGCCTATGGGTTACACCCGTGGCAAAGAATACGCCGAGCTAGAATGGCCAATCACTTGGCTGATCGCCGTGATTTGGGTGGCTTACGCGATCGTATTCTTTGGCACGATTGCTAAGCGCAAAGTGAAGCATATCTACGTTGCCAACTGGTTTTATGGTGCGTTTATTCTTGCTGTAGCGCTGCTGCACATCGTTAACGGCTTGGCGATTCCTGTGTCTGCCACCAAGTCATACTCGGTTTACTCCGGCGCTGTCGATGCGATGGTGCAATGGTGGTACGGGCATAATGCGGTGGGCTTCTTCTTAACCGCTGGCTTCTTAGGCATGATGTACTATTTTGTGCCAAAGCAAGCGGGACGTCCGGTTTACTCCTATCGTCTGTCCGTGGTGCACTTTTGGGCGCTATCGTTCACTTATATGTGGGCTGGCCCGCACCATTTGCATTACACCGCGCTGCCAGATTGGACTCAATCTTTGGGTATGGTGTTTTCCTTGATTCTGCTGGCTCCAAGCTGGGGCGGCATGATTAACGGGATTATGACGCTATCAGGTGCATGGCATAAGCTGCGTACCGATCCAATCCTGAAATTCCTCGTTACTGCATTGTCGTTCTACGGCATGTCCACTTTTGAAGGCCCGATGATGGCCATCAAAACAGTGAACGCGCTATCGCATTACACAGACTGGACCATTGGTCACGTGCACTCCGGCGCTTTAGGCTGGGTGGCCATGATTACTATTGGCTCAATTTACTACCTGATCCCGCGCCTATTTAACAAAGAAGAAATGTATTCGGTGAAATTGATCGATACCCACTTCTGGATCGCGACGATTGGCGTGGTGCTTTACATCTCTTCCATGTGGATTGCCGGTGTAACGCAGGGCTTGATGTGGCGTGCAGTTAATACTGATGGCACTTTAACTTACGCCTTTATTGACTCAGTTAAAGCATCGTACCCGTATTACTTTATCCGCTTCTTGGGTGGTTTGTGCTTCTTGTCGGGCATGATATTGATGCTTTACAACGTACTGCGTACCGCTTTTTCTGGCCAAGCTGTCGATGCCAAAATTCCGGCCATTGCTCAACACGCCTGATCAAGAGGAGATAAATCATGAAAAACTTTATGAACCAACTGCAAGCAAAGGTCGAGCAAAACGTCGCCTACTTAATCATTCTGACGTTACTGACCTTAAGCATTGCCATGCTGGTAGAAATTTTACCGCTGATGTTTAGCAACTCCACCACCAAGCCTATCGAAGGGGTAAAACCTTACACCGCCCTAGCCTTGGCTGGACGCGATATTTTTGTGCGCGAAGGTTGCTATAACTGCCACTCACAAATGATTCGCCCTTTCCGTGCAGAAACAGAGCGCTATGGCCATTACTCGGTAGCGGGTGAATCCGTTTACGATCGTCCATTTCAGTGGGGCTCCAAACGCACAGGGCCAGATTTAGCCCGTGTGGGTGCGCGTTACTCTGACGAATGGCATCGTGCTCACTTAATGAATCCGCGCGATGTTGTGCCAGAGTCAAATATGCCTGCTTTTGCCTTCTTAGCGGCAAACAAGGTGGACTCTGCCGCTCTGCCAGCCAAAATGACAGCCTTGCGTAAACTTGGCGATCCATACTCTGACGCTGATATCAAAGGCTCTGTAGCCGCGACTGAAGGCAAAACAGAGATGGAAGCTGTGATTTTCTACCTACAAGGCTTGGGTCTTGCGCTCAAGAACAAGAGGTAATTCATCGTGGAAATCTTAAATAATCTACGCGTGCTCTCTACCGTAGTCAGTTTCATTTGTTTTGTGGGCATCATCATTTGGGCCTGCAGCAAAAACAGCAAAGCATCTTTTGATGAAGCGGCACAACAACCGTTCCTTGATGATGATCTGCCCTCATCAAACAAGACCTCCTGATTTCTAGAGGATATAAAAAATGACAGATTTTCAAAGTATCTTTTGGAATTATTGGATCGCGATCATTGTGATCGGCGGTATTGTGGCAATGACTTTGCTTTTAATGAGCCAAGGTGTTGTTAAGCTCAAAAAAGGTGAAAATGCCGATGTAACTGGCCATAAATGGGATGGAGATTTAGAAGAATTCAACAATCCGTTGCCGGGCTGGTGGGTCATGATGTTTTATATGACCATCGTTTTTGGCGTGGTCTATCTGGTGCTCTACCCTGGCATTTGGGGCGGCGCATGGAAATGGACATCGACCAACCAATATGGCAAAGAAGTGGTGCAAGCCAATTCTAAATACCAAGGGCTATACGATAAGTATTCCAAAATGCCGATTGCGGCTGTTGCACAGAATCAAGAAGCCAGAGACATGGGTAAACGCCTATTTCTGACTTACTGCATTCAGTGTCACGGTGCAGATGCACGCGGCGCTAAGGGTTTTCCAAACCTGACGGATGGCGATTGGTTATACGGTGGCACGCCTGACAACATCATGGAATCCATTGCAAATGGCCGTCATGGGCAAATGCCTGCTTGGGGTGCTGTATTTGGTGAGGAAAAAGTAAAAGACGTCGCCAACTATGTATTACAAATTGCTGGTAAGCCACGCAATGAACTACGTGCAAGCCGTGGTGCAGAAACATTCAAGCAAACATGTGTAGCCTGTCATGGTGCCGACGGCAAGGGCAATCAAGCCTTAGGCGCGCCAAATCTAACAGACAATACTTGGCTATATGGCGGCTCTGAAGCCACGATCATTGAAACGATTACCAATGGTCGCAGCAATGTGATGCCAGCATGGAAAGAGTTCTTAGGCGATGCCAAAGTGCATTTATTGGCTGGCTATGTTTATGGCCTTTCCAATAATCAGAAAGTAAAGTAGGAAAGCATAGGGGGTGGGCTGGGGTTTCCCCCGCACTTTATGTTTTAAACGGGCGGGTTTATCCCGCCCGTTTTTCCTTGATCGAAATGCTTTGTGTTGCCACTAACGCAAAACATTTTGCCTGGAGCAGGTAAAGAAATGAGTAAAAAATTAAGAGATATTCCCGTCACAGTCATCAAAGACGATGGCGAATACGAAGAAATCCACCTCTATAGCAAACATAAAAAAATCTACCCGCGCTGGGTAAATGGCTTGTTTAACCGCTGGCGCATTCTGTTTGTGGTGATCACTCAGCTCTTCTTCTACGGCATGCCTTGGCTACAAATGAATGGCCGTCAAGCATTGCTCTTCAACATCACCGAACATACATTCTATATTTACGGCTTTGTTTTCTTGCCGCAAGATTTTATCTATCTTACTGCCCTACTACTTGCTAGTGCGATTGGGCTGTTTGCTTGGACCACTGCCGGAGGGCGGCTGTGGTGTGGTTATGCCTGTCCACAAACCGTCTATACCGAGATTTTTCTTTGGATAGAAAAATGGGTAGAAGGCGATCGCATGGCGCGCATCAAGCTGGATAACGCCCCCAGCAGCGCACGTAAAATACGCCTAAAAGCCATCAAACACAGTATATGGATCATCTTCTCGCTGTGGACAGGTTTTACCTTTGTGGGTTATTTCACGCCGATTCGCGCGCTCTGGACCGAAGTTACTCAGTTTGGCCTAGGCCCTTGGGAAACCTTCTGGGTGTTTTTCTATGGTTTTGCCACCTATGGCAATGCCGGTTGGATGCGTGAGCAGGTTTGTAAGTATATGTGCCCCTACGCCCGCTTTCAGAGCACCATGTTTGATGCGGACACGCTGATTATTTCTTATGATGCCGAGCGTGGAGATGCACGCGGTAGCCGTAAAAAAGGCAGCGATTACAAAGCGGCGGGCTTAGGCGATTGCATTGATTGCACGGTATGCGTGCAAGTTTGCCCCGTTGGCATCGATATCCGCGATGGCTTGCAATACGAGTGCATTGGTTGCGCCGCCTGTATTGATGCCTGTGATGAAATCATGGATAAAATGGAATATCCACGCGGGCTAATTCGTTACACCACAGAAAACGCGCTGGAGCATAAATACCCTGAGCGAGACATCATCAAAAAAATCACCCGCCCCCGTGTGATGATGTATGTCTTACTGCTGTTTATTATTATGGGCATTACCGTAAGCTCTTTAGTCATGCGTAAACCCATCAAAGTCAATATTTCTAGAGACCGTGTTGCCATGGTGAGGGAAGCAGATGATGGCTGGCTAGAAAACAGTTATCGCTTACAGATTCAAAATACCGATGAAAAAGCACATAGCTACACGATTATAGCGACAGGGATCGCCAATTCACGAACCATTGTGGAAGGCTCAGGTCAGATCTTTGTAGAGGCCACGGCCAGCCAAGATATTGGTGTTCGTGTGCAAGTTGAACCAAATCTTGCTGGGGCTGGCGGACATGAAATCCACTTTATTATTACCGCCACAGATAACCCAACCATCACCAGTACAGAAAAAGCTAGTTTTATAGGACGCTAAAGATGCAAAACGAAACCACAGAACCTTGGTACAAGCACCGATTTGTATGGCTGCTGATTTTATTCCCCACCGTTGCCGTTGTCGGTGGGATTAATTTGTTTTTTCAAGCCGTTCAAAGCGACGATGGCTTGGTCAGCGATGATTATTATAAGGAAGGCCAAGAAATAAACAGCCAGCTCGATCGCGACATCAAAGCCACAAACTTAGGCCTAAGTGGGCAATTAATGCTGGGTGAAGACGGTAAGTCCATCCGTATTCAGCTGAATAAGGCGATTGCTGGTGACTTGGTACTCAAGCTGATGCACCCTACCCGTGCGGGTCAAGACCAAACCATTATTTTACATAAGCAAGCCCCACAATTTTATGTTGGCAAGCTAAGCAACGCTCTGACTCAGCCGCGCTGGCAAGTAGAATTAGCCGACACCAGCAAGCAATGGCGTTTAAAAGCAGAATGGAGCATCAGTGATGCCGAAGCCCTGCAGCTCAAGCCCACAACATAACTAGAGAGGTGCTGCTTGCCCTAGCAAAATCAAACAGAGCGCAGCAAGCAACGCCATCAGATGATTTATCATAAAAAAAGCCTACTGCTTACATAAAGCAGTGGGCTTTTTTATTGCAGCTCGCCTTGCCGTCGCCAGATAGAGACAAACGTAAGCCATAAACTAGGGTGGGTCAGCGCAATTGTCATACAATCCATGATTACCCTCGCCCACAATGCAGATCTATGCGCGAATATATACTGCAAGCCCAATGGCATGAAATTATGGTGGTTGGCGTATTTTTTTTTGCCGCACTGTATTTTGGCTTTGGCACGCTCAATCTACTGCTTAGCCAAAAATGGCTGCCTGCCATTCTTTATGGTCATATACTCGACCCTCGGCCTTTAATGCCCGCGCAAAAGCGTAAAGAAATAACGCTTTCTATACTCACCATTTTTTTATTTGGCACCGGCATGGTCTTCCCTTGGGGCCTGCTGCAATTGGGCTGGGCACGGCTGGCCATTAACGCCTCGCCCATCCAGCTTGGCATCGAAATGTTTGCCTTGATTATCTGGAATGAAATCCATTTTTATATAAACCACCGCTTACTTCACACGCCTTGGCTAAAGCGCTTTCACCTGCCCCATCACCGCTCCATCATCACCACACCTTGGTCAACCTATAGCTTTCACCCCGTCGAAGCCATTATGCTGGGCAATGTGATTATGCTGCCGATGCTGGTGCATGATTTCTCCATTTACTCGCTGGCTGCTGTGCCGGTATTCAGCATTGTTTTTAATAATATTGGCCATTCCAATTACGATTTTTTACCCGATGCCGATCACGATCGCTGGTGGCTTAATGGCGCGCGCCGCCACCATTTGCATCACGCCTGTTATCAAGGTAATTACGGTTTTATGTTCCCCTTTATGGATCGTTTACTTGGCACAGCGCTGCCTGCAGATGCGGCAAAACATAAAATTGAACGTAGCCGTCATGCTTTATAAGCAGCAAGATTGGCAAAGCTTGCTTTATCTAGGCATGCAGCCGCTATTAATGTTTTATTTGTGGCAAACGGGGCTCACCTCAACCATCAATAAACTGCTGTTTTGCCTGCTGCTTTTTCTTACGCTTGGCATTAGTGTTATTCACCATAATCACTGCCATTTACATATCTGGCGGAATAAGCAGCTCAATAGAATCACAGATATTTGGATTACCCTGCTGCAAGGTCACCCTAGCTTTGTGTTTTATCCGGCGCATATTGCCAATCACCATCGCTATCATCATGGCCCCAAAGATGAGGCGAGAACCTACCGCTTTGGTAGCGATAGCAATAATCTGCTTGGCTATGTATTACACCCACTACAAGCGGCATGGGTGCTTTACCCACTTTTTATAACTTGGTTAATACGCATAAAACATAAAAAAACCAACGTTTTTTATTACTACCTGCGTCAATATTTAGTGCTTGGCCTCGCTTGGATCATTTTGGCGACGATTGATTACCACAAATTTTTAACTTTCATTTTGCTGCCGCAATTACACGGCTTGCACTGGCTATTAGCCACCAATTACTTACAACATGCCCACGCCAATGGCCATTCACGCATCAACTTTGCCCGCAATTTTGAGGGCTGGGTCAATCCACTGCTGTTTAATATTGGCCTACATACAGCGCATCATCACCATCCCAGAGCGCACTGGTCTGAACTTAGCAGCTTACATCCACGCTACCGCCAGCAAGTTGATCCACGTTTAAATGCGGGCCCGCTACTGGCGTATATGTTTCGTACTTATTTTTTGAGCTTATTCCGCCCCCGCTGGCGCAGCCAAAGCCTGATGCAACACCATAAGGATGCATAATGCCGATTCAGTTTGAACACGTTTATCTATCCGCTGCGGGCCTCTATTTGCCTGGGCCTGCGATTGGCAATGAAGAAATGGATGCCTTTATTGCGCCCATAAATAAAATCTCCAAGCGCATAAAAGCCAGAATACTCGCCGAAAACGGCATCAAGACCCGCCATTACGCCATTGATGCCGAAGGAAAAACACGGCAAAACCACGCACAAATCGCAGCTGCAGCGGTGCATCACTGCTTAGACTTAGCCCAAAGCTCTCTGGATAAAGTGTCTTTACTGGCCGTTGGCTCTTCAGGGGGCGACGCGCTAATGCCAGGCTTTGCCAATATGATTCAAGGCGAGCTGGGCGCACCGCCCATGCAAACCGTTTCTTGCCAAGGCGTGTGCGCGGCGGGGGTCAGCGCCATCGAATTTGCTGCCCAAGCCATTGAGCTAGGCGCGCACCAGCAGGCCTTAGCCGTGGCTGCTGAAATGCCATCTCGAATGTTTAAGCAAAGCCGCTTTGCCCCACGCGGCTATCAAAGCGATTTTGACGCGCATTTTTTGCGCTGGATGTTATCCGATGGCGCAGGGGCCATGCTGCTCAGCCGCCAGCCAAAGGCAGGCCTCAATATCAAGCTTAAATGGATACACCAAAAGAGTTTCTCAGGGGATTACCCCGTGTGTATGCAACTGGGGCTAACGGAAGATCGCAGCCAATCTTTTTTAGACTTCGCCTCATCTGGCGAAGCAGAAGCCGCGGGCGCATTATCGCTGCGACAAGATATCCGCATGCTGCCGCATTTATTTGATATCTGTATTCATGAATACGTGAAGCTGGTAGACGAAGGTTGGATTAGCTCGAACCAGATTGATCACTTTCTTTGCCATTACTCATCAGCCAAATTTATGCCGGTAGTAGAAGAGCTACTCGCCAAGGCGGGGCTCAGCATTCCGCCCGAGCGCTGGTACAGCAATCTAAGCCATCGTGGCAATACCGGTGCAGCCTCTATCTTTATTATGTTGGCTGATTTCTTAAAACAAAAAACCATCAAAGCGGGTGAAAAGATTTTTTGCTTCATCCCCGAATCAGGCCGTATTTCAGCAGCCTATATGCTGTTTGAGGTAGAAGACGGCAACGCCATGCAATCCGCCGCGCCGCGCACTCATCCTGTTCTCTTTGATCCGCAAATCCCCGCGCCGCATCAACCAAGCACCGCACCACTGGCCCTGCAGCCACTACTCACCCAGCTAGCCAGCCTGTGGCAAGACTATCGCTCGCAAGTCTGGCGCACGCCCGTGATCCAATCGCTTGTGAATGGCCGCTTTGACGAAACGGCTTACCAACGCTGGACAGCCGCATGGGTGCCGCAAGTCAGGGAAGGCAGCCTATGGATGCGCGAAGCGGCGGCCTCGCTCAATGGCGATCTAGCCGTCTTAGCCAGCTTAATCGACCTGCACGCCGATGATGAGCAAAACGATTTTCAGATCCTTTACCAAGATTACCAAGCTGCAGGCGGCCAGCTCGCCTTAGATGATTTACGCCGTAATCCAGGTGGCGAAGCGCTCAATAGCTATCTGCACGCCCTAGCCGCCACGCCCAATCCCATCGGCTTACTAGGCGCGATTTATATTATTGAAGGCACGGGCCAGCGCATCGTTCCCACCCTATTGCCCTTGCTGCGTAGCCAACTTACGCTGCCCGCACAAGCCTTTCGCTTTTTGGAATATCACGGTGCAAACGATGAACACCACCTTGCCCGCTGGCTAGGCGCAGTAGAAATCACCCTAGCCATAGACCCAAGCGCAGCGCCGGCCATCTTGGCCACGGCCAAACGCTGCGCCCAGCTGTATTTAATGCAATTTGAGCATATTGAATAAGAAGGGCATTTAAAAAAACTGTAGGCACCAATGAGAACACAGAACACAAAAACTATGTGTCCACGAAAAAAACATACATGCTTTTTTTAAATGGCATTATTTAAATCCATCACAGGATAATGGTAATGCGGTATTTATTCGTGTTTTTAGTGGCCTACGTCTTTATTGATCTTGCTGCGTAATATCTGTGAATAAAGTTAATTCCATCCACAATTAAACGGCCCCACCATGCCCAAAGATGATTTCTTGCACACAGCCCACGATCCACGTGACCCCAGCCCTTGGCTCGCGATGTATCTAGACCAAAGCACGCCCCTACCCGATCATGTAAAACAAGCATGGCTGAGCGATTTAGCCTCGCCTTCACGGCAGTTTTTACTGCCTTTTGTGCGGCCCATTGCCAAGCTTTCGATGATTTTAATTCAAATCCTCAAGCTACTTTTACCCAAGCGCTGGTCTGCCTCCAAAGCGCTGCACCGGCTCTTGGTTTGGGGTTTAAAAGGCTTTGTATCCCCTGAGGCCAATTGGCTCATCCTGCGTCATTTTCATTTAGGGGCGCAGATTATCGAGTTTGTAGAACGAAACGCGCCCGTCAGCGTGCCACTTTCCCCCCTCAAGCCCCTGACGATTGATGCGCTTGCCGATGAGCTTTTTCTTAAACACGATTTAAACCTGTTTAATTTTATTATCCGGCTAGGGCAAGCCTTAAGAGATGAAGACAAAAAGCTGACTGCAGTGGCTGAAGTTGATTTCAGCATGATTACCGAGCCGCCATTGGCATTAAGCGCGATGCCACAAACCAAGCTCAATTGGATCGACGTGCAAACTGCTATCGAGATCTTTACACCGGTTTACCAGTTATTTCTAACCGATAACGATTTTTGGCGTGCCGCAAATTCACTACAAATGGACGAAACCATGGGGGTGTATGTCGCCACCCTGCTCAACACACCACAACATCTACTCTTACTGAATAATAAACACCCACTGGTCCCGCTTTCCACCCTACACGCAGGGCATAGACTGGTATTACATGGGCTATCTACCGAGATGCTGCACTGCCTACTTAGCGAAATGAAGCGAACAAACGCAAGCAGTAACGCCCATTAAACCCATAACTGCATAATAATTTTATTTTGCCAATGTTTTAGACAAACGGCAGATTGTTGGTGTTAAAACAAAGCCAGCCCTGCAAGCATGCGGCATCGGCCTCTTTTAGCGCCGCACAAAACACACCGTCACAAACACAATGTGATTAAGTCTTTAAGCCAATGTTAAATAAGGAAGTTTAACTAAGAAAAATCATCTGTTAGTCTAGCGCACACGCTTTTTTCGGTTCTTCCTATGCCACGTATTATTCAAGATTTTGTGAAAAGAATCAGCAATCATTCTGTCAGTATTACGCCACAGTTTATTCATAGAAGCTGGCTTATCATCTTAATCCCTTCTTGTATTACGCTTACTGCCTATGGCGTTGCCGAGTTTGGCCCTAAAGAAAAGATCGCTATCAGTACCCGTACCGAAGCGATTGCCACCCCCATTTTACCAAGCAGCATCACAGCTAGCCCCATCTGGCATGAGGATGTGATTCGTGCGGGGGATACTTTATCGGCAGCACTTAACCGGCTAAACGTAGACGATGCTCAAGCCAGCCAATTCATTCGCAATGATCCGATTGCTAAGGCCTTATTTGAGCTACACCCCAGCCGTAGTTTACGGGCCAAGACAGATCGAGAAGGCAAGCTGCTAGAGCTATACTACTTAAATAATAAAAACCAAGAGCTAAGCATCAAACGTCAAGATACTGGGTTTATTGCCTCAATGAACGATGCAACAACCCAACTACACACCGTGGTTAAATCGGGCACTATTACCAGCTCGTTTTACGCCAGCACCGATCAACTGGATATTCCCGACGATATTACCAAGCAATTGATTGAGATTTTTTCTGGCCAGATCGACTTTCACCGTGGCTTAAAAGTCGGGGACCGCTTTAGCCTAGTGTACGAAAGCTTTACGCATGACGGCTTAGAAATCAAAACCGGCAAAATTCTTGCCGCAGAATTTAGCGACCAACACAAAACACTACAAGCCATGTGGTACACCCCACCAGGCAGTAAGGAAGGTGCTTATTACACGCCTGACGGCAAAAGCTTGAAGCAATCTTTCTTAAAAAACCCCGTAGAATTTTCAAGAATTAGCTCTGGCTTTCAGATGCGCTTTCATCCCGTGTTAAAATCATGGAAGCAGCATAAGGGTATCGACTTTGCCGCATCAACCGGCACCAAAATCATGTCAACGGCAGATGGAGTGATTAGCAAAATAACCCAAGACAATAGTGGCTATGGTAAGCATATTGAAATTAATCACGCAGGCAAATACAGCACCCTCTACGCACATATGTCCGCCTTCAGTCCTGGCCTAAAAACCGGCTCTAAAGTCAAACAAGGCGAAGTGATCGGGCTAGTTGGCGCCACAGGCCGTGTCACCGGCCCCCATTTGCATTACGAATTTAAAATTAATGGGCAGCAAGTGAATCCAGTTGCATTGCAGCTCCCCACCGCCCAGCCAATTGAAAGCCGCTACTTAGCGCACTTTCAACCAATCGCTGCGCAGACCAAAAACCAGTTAGCTTTCTTACAACGAATAGAACAGGCCCGCACTGAATGAGCCGTTTGATTATTGGATTAATGACCGGTACCAGTTTAGATGGCATTGATGCCGCACTGGTTG
The DNA here is from genome assembly GCF_033446605.1 of Iodobacter sp. CM08. Taxonomy (NCBI): domain Bacteria; kingdom Pseudomonadati; phylum Pseudomonadota; class Betaproteobacteria; order Neisseriales; family Chitinibacteraceae; genus Iodobacter; species Iodobacter sp. CM08. The sequence continues at coordinate 97,927 of NZ_JAWQUO010000006.1, forward strand.
ATTTTGCCAGTACGCCCCCTCAGCTCATTGCCGCCAAAGGCACCGTGCTGAGTGAGCCATTGCGCGCGCAGCTACTTGCGCTGCAATCCCCACAAGCCAATGAGCTGCACTTGGCCCAGCTTGCCGCCAATGCCCATGCCGATGCTTGCGCCAATGCGGTGCACAAGCTACTGGCCCAAACCGGCTATACGGCGGCAGATATCGAGGCGATTGGCAACCACGGGCAAACCATTCGGCATCGCCCCGAATGCAGCTACACCTTGCAAATCAGTAATAACGCCCGCTTAGCCGAGCAAACCGGCATCAGCGTGGTGGGCGACTTTCGCTCCAGAGACGTAGCGGCAGGCGGCCAGGGTGCGCCGCTTGTGCCCGCCTTTCATCAAGCGCTGTTTAGCAACCCCATGCAAAAACGCGCCCTCGTTAATATTGGCGGCATTGCCAATTCATCGCTGCTGATCGCAGGCCAGCCCACCACCGGCTTTGATACGGGCCCTGGCAATGTGCTAATGGATTTATGGATTGGCCAGCAGCAGGGCCAGCGCTACGATAAAGACGGCGCATGGGCGGCAACGGGGCAAATCTTGCCTGATTTATTAGCACAGTTTTTAAGCGATGCTTACTTTGCTTTGCCTGCCCCCAAAAGCACAGGCCGAGATTTATTCCACCAAGCTTGGTTAGACCATCATTTAGCACAACGTAGTGATGCCCCCGCCGATGTACAAGCCACGCTTTGTGCCTTAACGGCGCGCAGCATTGCCAATACGCTGCGGCAGCAAGCACTGGATGCGGTCTATATTTGCGGCGGTGGCGCGCACAATGTAACCCTGATGCAAATGTTAGCGCTAGAGCTGCCACAAACCCATGTGTGCAGCAGTGCCACGCTGGGGGTTGATCCAGATTGGATGGAAACCTATGCCTTTGCTTGGCTCGCAAAATGCTGCCTAGACCGAGTCCCCGCCAACCTACCACGGGTTACCGGCGCGCAAGGGCCACGCATCCTGGGTGCCATTTGGCCAGCATAGCGAACTAGGCCATTAGCAATCTTATGCAATACACGCAAATAGCCGTTCTAAATCAGCCGCTTCTCAGTTAGACTTGGCCCCGATTCCCTGCGGATAAGATTTTATGCACCAGACAAACCAGTTCGATCTACTCAAGACTCGTCGCTTCTTACCCTTATTTATTACGCAATCACTCGGGGCATTTAACGACAACCTATTTAAAAATGCCCTCTTGGTGATGATCACCTTTCACGGTCTATCTACCGCGGGGCTCAGTGCTGGCGCGCTGGTTAACGCTGCTGCAGGTATTTTTATCCTGCCGTTTTTCTTGTTTTCATCTTTTGCTGGGCAATTAGCTGAGAAATACGATAAAGCGCGCGTGGCTCAATGGGTAAAACTATTAGAAATTGCCATTATGCTAGCGGCAGGGATTGGCTTTTGGCAAAAAGACGCCGCCATTTTAATGAGCTGTCTCTTTATGATGGGCGTGCACTCTGCTTTATTTGGGCCATTAAAATACTCAATTTTACCGCAATACCTAAAAGATCAAGAATTACTTGGTGGCAATGGCCTAATTGAAATGGGCACTTTTGTCGCAATTTTATTAGGGCAAATTGCGGGCACAATGATTATTCAGCACCAGCCACATGGTGAGTCCCTGATTATTTGGGCCTGCTTGGGCGTTGCCATTTTGGGTTGGCTAAGCAGCCGTAGCATGCCAGCGGCCCCCGCCCCTGTTAAAGATTTAAAGATAAACTGGAATGTTTTTTCAGAGACATGGCACATTGTTAAGCATGTTAAACAAAACAAAACAGTATTTAATAGTTTATTGGGCATTTCATGGTTCTGGTTTTTTGGTGCGGTCTATTTAACCCAGCTCCCTAGCCTAGCAAAAGATGTACTGGGCGGTGATGCCGCAGTCTACACACTACTGGTTGCATTGTTTTCTGTGGGGGTTGGCCTTGGCTCCGTACTTTGTGAAAAACTATCCGGGCGGAAAATTGAATTAGGCCTCGTGCCATTTGGCTCTTTAGGTTTGTCGTTTTTTGGCATAGAGCTATTCTTTGCTATTGGCAATGCACCTAGCGGGCAATTTACACTTTCGCAATTCATTAGCGCAGCGCCACATTGGCGCATCATGGCCGACATTGGCTTGATGGGTGTATTTGGCGGTTTATTTATCGTTCCCCTCTATGCCTTAGTGCAAATGCGCACTGAAAAAGAATTCACCTCACGCGCCATTGCCGCAAATAACATTTTAAATTCGCTCTTTATGGTAGTCGCAGCAGGGATGAGCATCGCCATACTCAGCGCGGGTATTCCTATTCGAGGCCTACTATTAATGGTGGCTTTAATGAATATTGGCGTATCAATTTACATCTACACGCTTATTCCCGAATTTATGATGCGCTTTTTGGTGTGGATCATGACTCATACCCTCTACCGCGTAAACCATCAAGGTTTAGACAATATCCCAGATAAAGGGCCGTGCGTTTTAGTTTGCAACCACGTTAGTTTTATGGATGCAATGATTATTGCTGGCGCAATACGCCGGCCGGTGCGCTTTGTCATGGATCATCGTATTTTTAAAATACCGGTGCTTAATTTCATCTTTCGCACCGCAGGCACGATCCCCATTGCCCCGATGCGTGAAGACCCAAATATGAAGGGCCAAGCTTTTGATAAAGTGGCTCAATACTTAGATGAAGGTGAAATTATCTGTATTTTCCCTGAGGGGAAAATCACCCACACTGGCGAAATCAACACCTTTAAACCTGGCATTGATGAAATTATTAAACGCACCCCCGTACCAGTCATACCCATTGCGTTGCAAGGCCTATGGGGCAGCTTCTTTAGCCGCAAAGATGGCGCAGCAATGATGAAGATGCCGCGCAATATCTGGGCTAAAGTTGGCTTTATTGTAGGGGAGCCTGTTCCGGCAGCCCTTGCTACCCGCCAATACTTAGAGCAACAAGTCAGGGTATTACGTGCTGATTGGAAATAAAAAAACCAGCCCATTTAAAGCAATTCCTGATTATGTCTCTTGCTCATTTTTTGTCGTTGGGCTGGAATATCAACGTGAATCGAGTTAACTCGTAGGGGCGCTGCTTGCTGCGCCCTCGCTGAACAGGGCGCAGCAAGCAGCGCCCCTACAGAATATTGGCCTACATGTCATATATGGCTTTTTTTGAGCAAGAGACATAATCAGGAAGCAATTTAAATGGGCTGGTTTTTTTATTAGAATATTTATTCTTGGCTTAATACAAATACCGTGACCCAAATCCAATCAATGCCTTTTTCAATCACGGATCCTAAGCGCACCATAAAAATCCGCTCGCGCGCTTGAACACGGTAAATTTTGTTACCACCATAATCAGCCGAATGCAAAATAAGCGTATTTACATTTTTTGCATCTACTTGATGCGGTAAATACAAAGCCGTGCGCACATTTGGCAAATCAGACACACCAAATGTACTTTCTTCGGCTAAGGAAATACGCTCTTTTCGCTCTTCTTTTTCCATATATAAATTAACGGCAACAGGAGCAACGGCCAGTGATTGAATCCCCACATAGACTTCATCGTCTGCTAAACGATTAAGGCGGCGAATCACACCAAGCTGCCAGTTTTCATTACGACCCAAGCGATTAGCCAGCAATAAGCCAGGCCTCACCCATTCATTTTCTGAAAACTGTACTACCGCACCATAACCACCCGCGCTTTCGTTTTCTATACTCCACACAAACCAATCATTCTGTTTATTTTCGATTTGCTTAGCTGGCGATACTTTTTCTTTAGTGCGAGTAGAAACAAAACCATATAAACGCATATCCATGATTTCATCATAATCAACATGGCCTCGTTCATCTGTGGCTGATTTACGCATAAACTTATCGTTATCTAAGCGTACATGGCCAACAATGCAATCTAGACCGCTAATGATATCGGCAATTTTAGCGACTTTTTTACGCTCACTTCTTTGCACTACGCTATTTCTAATACTTAATGACCAAAACATATCTAAATGTTTGAGTAATTCTAAAGCCAATGGCGCAGGGCAATCTTTACCCATACCAATATCTCGCGGCAAACTGCCCGTTTCTAAACGGCGTAATAAATCAGTGACTTCCTGCATTAAATCATGCAAGCCCCAGTATCTGAATGGCTCCCCTTCACAATCAGGCTGAATTTTTTGTGCCCCTTCTGGGGCCTGTAAATTCACGCAGAAATGATAGCGCCCTTCTTGAAATTTCCGTGATAGCTGAATAAGTTTTGACCACTGATTAAGCCATTGATCGACCCAATCAATTTGCCGCACAGAGAGGTTATTGCTAGACAAAGAGCCCAACATTAACATTTGGATATATTCATCCGCGCAAGAAGTCACCTCTTTACCGTGCAAGTTATAAAGAGGGAAGGGATTACTATCGCAGCCTTCTATTTCAGATAGACGATAAAGCTGATGGGATAAAATCCATAATTTAGGCGGTACTTTTTCAAATTTAAAATAATGCCATTTGGCTTGAATTGATAAATAATGCAAGCTTCTAGCCAATACCTTTGGCATAAGCAGAGCAAGCTCTGCTTTTTTGCCACCATCAACTTCTGCTTGAACAAAGCACTGGTAAATAACCACCATATCCGCAGCAAATTGAGTAATTTGTTTCCAAAGTTTAATCTCAATATCTTTCGACATCCGTGGATTAGAAATGTATTGGTAACAAACGGCCTCATAAGACAGCTGAGCAGCATCATCAAGCAATAGTAAAACATGTAAGCTTTCTAAGCTTGCCACTCTCTGCTCATTAATAAATGCGGCTACCGCCTGATGTATTTTAAGCTGCTGTGATTGTGTATCAATCTCTTGCAAACGTTTACACCACGACGTAGCCGCCTTTACGCTAGCAAATGGCGATTTATCTTTTGAAAAAATAGTCGTTAAAAAATTACGCATAATTCGCCTATCAGTTAGGCATTGAGTTCAGAGGATTGAACAAGCCAAGCCTTAGCATCATCAGCATCATCGAATATACCAATTTCAGCATCAGTAAACATACGGCTTAACCAAGCAGACCAAGTTACCCATTGATCCGAAGTAACCACAGCGATGCGATTAAATTCTTGCCCATGTTCACGAACAAATTTAAGTTCTTCTAAAGCCACATCAAGCGTATAGCTTAGCATTCCATGCAAATCAAACAATAATGCAACTGGCCCATGAAACTTGGACTGATAAAGTACACTTTCTTCAAATTCACGATAGTCTTGCAAAGTAAATTCACCCAAAACGGTGGTCTGGATATAATCGCTTTCTTGTGAAATGCTAATCATCGCGGACTCCTGCCCAAGAAAAAAACTAAAATACAATGTCTACTAGCTAGTTTACTTAGCTTTCCCCTGCCTCGACAAGGATTACATTTTTTTAATTATTTATAGCAATTTAAAATTAATGCGTCCGCTTTTGTTTTACCGCAAGGTTTTGTTAACTCTGCATAAAAGAGAGTGTTTTAAAACAAACCACAATTAAATACGATACGATTTAAGTATTTGCTAATTCAGAGAAATGACCAAATTGAATGATCACCCCAGATAAACGCGGATTATGGCCGCATAATGGATCAATCAATTCTAGACCCTATTCTGACATTCTTCACCCCTGCCCTGCAGGCAAGCGATGATAAATACTTTGCCAATTAAAGCTTTTGCAAATCAATTAAAAGCTGGCGGGTATGTAAAGGCGCATCGCCCAAAATAGCCGCGAATGCCTGTCTCATTAATAACTTACCCTGAGTTGCCACGCTGGCATAATCACCGGTGGCAAAGGCGAGCAAAGCCTGCCCCTGATACTGAGGCAAATGACTTTGCGCTGGAATAATACCAAGTGTTGGATCAAAGCCATATGTGCGCCCAGCCAGCACCGGCTGGCCCTCACACTGCCCCCAATCAACGCCATAACCCATCGCATCGAGCAAAACACGCTCAAACTCACGCAAAACCGGCTCTACCCCTAAGCCATCACTCGGTAAGATAGACAGGGCTCGAATCGCCTCAAAATAGCTGGCAAATAATAAAGCATGGGGTTCATCGCGAGGCAGAAGACGTAGCAGCAGCTCATTCAAATAAAAGCCGCACAGCAGCGGCAAGCCGCGTAACTGGGGAATGCCCCCCTGCCAATCTGCAGAGTGTAGGGTTTTAAGCTCCCCCACACCAAACCAAGACAGCAGCACAGGCTGAAAGCCTAATAAAATACTACGCAGCTGCGAACCGGGGCGTTGGGCTCCCCGAGCCACCATCATGACACGGCCATGATCGCGGCTAAATACATCGAGCAGGCGGCTGGTTTCTTTGTATGGGTACTGATGCAGTACAAAGGCCGCCTGCGTATCAATGCGCTGCTTTAGAGGTCTTGCCACGGGCTTTATTCGTAACCGTACTGACGAACCAAGCGCGTATCATCTGCCCAGCCGTTTTTCACTTTGACCCACACTTCCAAGAACACTTTAGCGTCAAAGAGTTTTTCCATATCTTGCCGTGCTTCAGTGGCGATGCGTTTTAGCTTTTCACCATTTTGGCCGATCAGCATGGCTTTTTGCCCATCCCTATCTACCAAGACGGCGGCATGGATACGGCGTAGCTCACGGCCATCACGCATTTCATCGTCTTCAAATTTTTCGATTTCTACCGTCATGGAATAAGGCAGCTCCTCTCCCATTAAGCGGAAAATCTTTTCCCGAATGATTTCTGACGCCAAAAAGCGCTCATTGCGATCGGTTACTTGATCTATATCGTATAGAGGCACGGACTTAGGCAGTAGTGGCTCCACCACTTTAAGCAAGACATCCACGCTTAGATTCTTTTGTGCGGAAATAGGCACAATGGCATGAAAATCAAAACGTGCATTCATCGCTTCAATAAACGGGAACATTTCGTTTTTATCTTTCAGCTCATCAATTTTATTCAGCACCAATAACACCGGGCGATTAGTCGGCAATAGCTTCAGCACTTCTTCATCAGCGGGGCTAAAGTAACCCGCTTCAATCACATACATAATCACATCAACATCAGCCAAAGTGCTGGTTACGCTGCGATTCATGGCTTGATTTAAAGCGTTTTGGTATTTGGTTTGAAAGCCAGGCGTGTCTACAAATACAAACTGAGCAGTTTCTGAGCTATGCACACCGGTAATACGGTGACGCGTTGTTTGTGCTTTACGTGATGTAATGCTGATCTTCTGGCCAATCAATTGATTAAGTAGCGTTGATTTACCTACATTTGGGCGGCCTACAATGGCCACGAAGCCACAACGAAAATCGTTTACTTCGTTTTGAATATCTATCTCGCTCATGCGCTTTTACCTTTGGCTAGCTTGCTAGCTGCGTGCTTACTTTTTAGCGGGAACTTATCCTGCAAAATGGTGAGAGCTGATTCGGCGGCAAGCTGCTCAGCGGCGCGGCGACTTGTGCCAACGCCTTTGGTTAGCAACTTCACTTCAGCGATACAACAGCTCACTTCAAAAATCTGATCGGGCGATTCGCCATCCTGCCGAAGAATAGTGTACGCCGGCAGCGTATAACGGCGAGCTTGCAGCCACTCTTGCAAGCTGGTCTTGGCGTCTTTTGCACCAAGCAGCGGATCAATGGCAGCAATTCTGGATGCAAATAGCGCTTGCACCACAGCTGAAACCGCATCGAAGCCACCATCTAACCAAATCGAGCCTAAAATTGCCTCTAAGGCATCCGCTAAAATGGATGGACGCCGATGGCCGCCACTTTTTAGCTCGCCCTCGCCCAGCCAAATAAAATCACCGAGATTAAGCTCGGTGGCAATACTGGCTAAGGCTTCTTGGCGTACCAAACTTGCCCGTAAGCGGGATAAATCCCCTTCAGGCAGCTTAGGAAACGTCTGATATAAAGCCAATGCAATCAAGGAATTTAGAACACCATCGCCAATAAACTCTAAGCGCTCATTATGCGTAGAAGAAAAACTACGATGCGTTAAAGCTTGTTTAAATAGCTTTGGTTCTTTAAAAGAATAAGAGAGCACCCTTAATAGGCGCTCTGGGGGAAGAACAACACTCACGACTAATTACCCGCAGCTTGCTGCGTATTCGATTTTTGGATATCAAAAGCGAACAACAGACTCATATTTCCCACGATTGGAACAACCCGCTCGTAGCTTAAACTTACCGTTGTACCACTGCTAGCCTGAGAAATCTGTAATTCAGCAGCACTAATACCCCGGATATTATCAACCGATGATTGGCGCCCAAAAGCCTCTCTAATTGCAGCGGGCTGCTGTGCACCATATTCTTTAACCGTACGTTCAATGGCTTTTTTAACGGTAAAGTACTCTAAATAAGTCGGCACCACTTTCAGCGCCGTAATGGCAATGACCGCACCTACAATTGCAAACATTAGAAAAGAGCCAAAAGACAAACCACGCTGCCGACTATGCATTATTGATTTCCTTAACGAATAGAGGTGCCAACGCGCCCCATATCCTTAAAATTAAGCCAAATAAGAAACGCTTTACCGACTACGTATTTATCAGGAACAAAGCCCCAATAACGGCCATCGGCACTATGATCACGGTTATCGCCCATCATAAAGAAATGACCTTCTGGCACTTTGCAGCTAAAGCCTTCTTCATCATAGCGGCAATCTTCGCGAAAAGGAAAATCACGCACTTCACCCATATTTACCGATGGCACATCCGCCATGGCTAAAGTAGAGTAATCATGCAGACCTAGCTTTTCATTGTATTGCTTATTATTAATTAAATAAGTCCCCTGCTCTACATACTGATGGTCTGGCATATCAGTGGTTGGCACAGGTTTACCATTAATCGTTAGCTTTTTATTGCGATACTCAACGGTATCCCCAGGCAAACCAATCACCCGCTTAATATAATTAAGCGATGGGTTTTCAGGGTAATTAAACACCATCACATCACCATGCTCTGGCTTACCTACAGGTACCATCACATTATTAAGCACAGGGGTGCGCAAACCATAAGCAAATTTATTCACTAGAATAAAATCACCCACCACTAAGCCAGGACGCATTGAGCTAGATGGAATCTGAAAAGGCTCTACAACAAATGAGCGCAATACAAATACCGCTAGCAATACAGGAAAGAAACCACGGCCATATTCAACCCAATCGGCAATCGGTGTTTCACCACGCTTCTTTGCCCAAATAAACCGATCTAAGCCCCAAATTACCCCCGTCACCAATACAAAAATAAGCATGGCAGCAGAGATAGAGCAGTATTGTACTAAGACAATAAATAAGCCCATCACCACCGCAAGATAGCCGTACTGCACTAAAGAAGGTGGCTCACTGCCTTTACGCTCATGCTTGGCACCGATTGCTACCAACACGGGCCCTAAAATGACGAAAACAATTCCGAGCAACAACCAGTTCATCCGTTTTCCTTTTTATAGGGGAGTTTTCTAGCAAAGCACACCAACACAGACAGTACTTTGAATACGCCAAGTAGATACAACAATGCTAGAAAAATTATTTGTCTAATAATTTACTTATCGCTCACTTGCAAGATTGCAAGGAAAGCTTCTTGTGGGATTTCAACATTACCCACTTGCTTCATGCGCTTCTTACCCGCTTTTTGCTTGTCCAGCAGTTTACGCTTACGTGAAACGTCACCACCATAACATTTTGCCAATACATCTTTACGAGTGGCTTTTACCGTTTCACGCGCCACAATCTGGCTACCAATCGCCGCTTGCACCGCCACGTCATACATCTGGCGCGGAATCAGCTCGCGCATTTTGGCCACCAGCTCACGGCCACGATACTGGCTACTGCTGCGGTGAATAATCAGGCTTAAGGCATCGACGCGTTCGCCATTCACCAGTACATCTAGCTTAATCAAGTCAGCCACTTGGAATTCTTTAAAATCGTAATCCAAGGACGCGTAACCACGACTCACTGATTTAAGACGATCAAAGAAATCCATCACCACTTCAGCCATTGGCAGATCGTAGCTCAGCATCACCTGACGGCCCATATACTGCATATTGCGCTGATTACCGCGCTTTTGATTACACAGCGTCATCACCGCGCCCACGTAATCTTGTGGCACCAAGATAGTGGCGGTAATAATCGGCTCACGGATTTCTTCGTATTTAGAAGGATCTGGCAGCTTAGATGGATTTTCGATATGCACCACTTCGCCTGACTTAAGCAGCAGCTCATACACCACCGTTGGCGCGGTGGTGATCAAGTCCATATCGAATTCGCGCTCTAAACGCTCTTGCACGATTTCTAAGTGCAACAAGCCCAAGAAACCGCAACGAAAACCAAAGCCCAGCGCCTGCGAAACTTCCGGCTCGTAATGTAGCGAGGCATCATTTAGCTTGAGTTTTTCTAAGGCATCACGCAGTTTTTCGTAATCATGGCCTTCGATCGGGTAAAGCCCCGCGAATACCTGAGATTTCACTTCTTTAAAACCAGGCAAAGGCTCAGTAGCAGGGTCTTTAGCCGTGGTGATGGTGTCGCCAACCTTAGCATTGGCAATTTCTTTAATCCCCGCAATCACAAAGCCTACTTCACCGGCTTTCAATACGGTTCTTTGTACTGTTTTTGGGGTGAATACGCCGACTTGTTCGCAAAGATGCTGCGATTTATTCGACATAAACATGATTTTTTCTTTCGGGCTAATCTGCCCATCCACCACCCGCACCAACATCACCACGCCAACGTAGTTATCAAACCACGAGTCCACAATCAGCGCCTTAAATGCACCATCAGGATTGCCTTTAGGGGCGGGCACTTTAACGATCAGCGCCTCAAGAATATCTTCGATACCAATACCGCTTTTGGCGGAGGCATGAACTGCATCTGTGGCTTCGATGCCGATAATGTCTTCAATTTCTTGAATCACACGCTCAGGATCCGCCGCTGGCAAGTCAATTTTATTCAGTACAGCCACCACTTCCACGCCTTGCTCCAGCGCGGTGTAGCAGTTGGCGACAGTTTGAGCTTCAACACCTTGCGAGGCATCCACCACCAACAGCGCGCCCTCACAAGCAGCCAAAGAGCGGCTTACTTCGTAAGAGAAGTCAACGTGTCCTGGGGTGTCGATCAAATTAAGGTTATAAATTTCACCATTACGGGCTTTATAAGATAGCGCAGCCGTCTGCGCCTTGATCGTGATGCCGCGCTCTTTTTCGATATCCATCGAATCAAGCACTTGCGCGCTCATCTCACGCAGCTCTAGGCCACCACAGAATTGGATAAAACGATCAGCCAGCGTGCTTTTGCCGTGATCGATGTGAGCGATGATAGAGAAATTACGAATATGATCCATTGGTCTGCCAGAAACTCACGTAAAAAGGGGTACGAAAGAGCTGTACCGAATTTAAAAATCCTCAGGATTCAAGCTATCAGCGACAACGCAGCGCGCTAAAATCAGCGTGCTGTGATGCTGTAAGCTTGATCTGCCGTCGATTTTTGAAAATCCGATAGCTCGCTTTCGCACCCCAGATATTAATTTGCAGTGATTTTAACGGAAATTAGCAAGATAGGCATCAAGTGCTGCTTGATCAAGGTGGTAATGACATATTTCCACCCCGTCCGCAGCGGCCAAAACCGGCACCCATTCGCCATACTTCTCTTCTAAATGATCGACATCATCGATATCAATCCATTCTAAAACAAAGCCCTTAGCCACGGCCTGCTGCTGCAAAGCATCGCGCATCACCAAGCACAGCCCGCAATATTCGCGGCCATATAATTTAAGAGCAATCATTTCGCTGGCGCACGAATAGTCATAAACATCGAAGCATCGCCACGAATCACCCGCAGTGCACTGGCTTCATTTGGCTTAAGCGCGGTCAGTAGCTGCTTTAGCTGGCCAAGGCTGGTGAGTTCTTGATTGGCCACCGCCACGATTAAATCGCCGGCCTGCAAGCCTGCCTTTGCTGAAGGGCCACGCACCGCTTGTACTTGAACAGCAAATTTTAGGCCCATAGCCTTAAGCTGTGCCGCCTCAACTGCCTGCAAAGACAAACCAAAGCGCCCGCCTTCATCATTTTGATTGCCGCGGTATTCACGCTCTGCATTGATGCGATCGGATTGCTCAAGCACACCAATTGTCACAGCAACATCACGCAGTGCTTTATCACGCCAAACCTGTACTGGCACTTTGGTGCCTGGGCGAACAGCGGCAACATACTTAGGCAAATCGCTCGATGTCGTGACAGCCTGACCGTTAAATTTCAAGATCACATCGCCAGGCTTTAAGCCTGCTTTATCGGCGGGGCCGTCTTTTTCTACGCTAGCCAGCAGTGCACCGCTTACTTTGCTTAAACCAAAGCTTTTAGCTAAATCATCGTTTAGCTCTTGAATAGCCACACCGATTCGACCACGCGTCACTTTGCCGGTGGCTTTTAATTCATCCGCCACCTTCATCACCACATCAACCGGAATCGAGAACGATAGCCCCATAAAGCCACCCGAACGGCTGTAAATTTGCGAATTAATCCCAACCACTTCACCGGCCATATTAAATAGCGGCCCGCCTGAATTACCTGGGTTAATCGCCACATCAGTCTGAATAAACGGCACAAAGGTTTCATCTGGCAGGCTGCGGCCTTTGGCTGAAACAATCCCTGCTGTCACCGTATTTTCAAAGCCAAATGGCGAGCCAATCGCCACCACCCACTCACCCACTTTGAGCTTATTTGCATCGCCAAGCGTGACTTTGGGCAAGCCTGTGGCATCAATTTTAAGTAAAGCCACATCAGTACGGGCATCCGCCCCAATCACTTTGGCTTTAAATGTGCGCTTATCTGTTAACTTAACGGTGATTTCATCAGCCTGCGCAATCACATGGGCATTGGTAAGAATATAACCATCTGCGGCCATGATAAAACCAGAACCGAGGGATTGCGCTTGGCGTTCTCTGGGCTGCTGCTGTTGCCCATTACGCGGAATCATGCGCGGCACAGGAAAACCAAAACGGCGAAAAATATCCATGCCGTCTTCATCACCCACTTGCTGCGGCTGCTCTTTGATCGTGGACGTGGTTGAAATATTCACCACTGCACGGCCTTCTTTCTCGACCAGCTGGGTGAAATCAGGCAGGCTAGCTGCCGCAAAAGCGGCGCTCGCTACAAAACCCAAACTTAAACTGGCAATTAGTTTTTTCATCATGATTTACGTTTCATCTGACAAGGGCTAAGAAACGGCGAGGGGCTTGAATGCCTACTCGCCACAATGACTGGTTCGGCAGACGCCGCCAGTTGGTGCTGCTGCTTAAGCAACACAAAACCCACTACAAATCCGATACACGCGCCAAGCACAGAATATACAGGCGATTGAGGCATAAGCCATTGCCCTAGGGCAGCTCCTGCAATCAGCAACAGCAGAGGCACACCATAAGCCCACACGGCGGTTTTAAGCAGCTGTTGCTCTGCCACAGCCACAGTCACCAAATCACCCGCCTTAGATGACAACGGGCTTTGCACTCGAAAGCCTTCTTGAGCCTGTGCAAACAAGCGGCTCACCGCCACCGATTTGCAACCGGTTTTAGGATCGCATTGCCCGCAAGGCGTATGTGGCTTGATTTTAACCCAAGCATGCCGCCCATCGACGCGAATCACCTGTGCTTCAGTTTCAATCATGCTTATTTACTTTTGTGGATTAAAAGCAAGCGCAAAGGCCTTTACCGTATCGGCAGGTACTTCACCCAATACTGTGACCATTTTTCCATCAATTTGCCGCACAAACATATGCATAGCACTTTGATGAGAAGCGCCTTCTTTGACTTCAGCGATGGCAGGCTCTAAAAACACCGACACCGTCACCAAGCCATCGCTATACAAATGCTGCACAACCGGCATTTCTTTGCCAATCAAAGAGCGCTGAATACTTTTAAGAAAGCGAAAACCACGTGGCAAATGCTCAATCTTCCATGAAGGCTCAACGGGGCTGCTGGCTACGCCTTGATTGGATTCCATCACCACCGCACGCAATGGATTAACGGGGCTAAGCAAAGCGCGATCAATCTTGCCGAGCACAAGGTTTGAAAACACAAATAACTCAACCGGCTGCGAATAAGGCCCAAGACGCTCAGATTTAAGAATTAAGCCACTTTCAGTGTGCATCCATAAACGCATAGGGAATCGAAACACATCCCGCGGCTCCAGCTCAAGCACCTGTGCATTTAGGCCAGCAACCCGCTCCATGCCTAATTTCTTTAACTTGTAATTAAGCAGCACCGCTTCGGCTGTTTCTGGTAAATGCTGGGGGAAAAGTTTTGAGCTAAAGCGGCGATCTAAAGAAACTGGCCTTTTAGAAGGCAAGTAAATGCTGATTTGATCGCCTTTTCTCACGTATTCACGGCGTGGACCATCTAAGGATTCACGACGCTCAATCTCAAGCGGCTCACTGCCTACATGCACAATTCGGAAAGTTTCTGTCGCATCACCATGCTGATGCGTGAACGTACCTTGAAAATCAGCTTGCTTGGCCGCAGCCACCATCCGATTCAGCAAAACAGCCGCGTCTGCGTTATTTAGCTCAGACGCAGCCCAAGCACTCACCGGCAGAAACAAACTTACACATAGTACAAGGGGTTTTAATCTATCCAGCAAGTCGCTCATTTAGCGCACAATCTCCGTGCCAAAATCAGCGTAAACGATATCTCGCTCCGCCAAAACATTGCCAGATTCTTGGCTATGCGCAGCCAAATAAGCACGCACGGCTGGCGCTTTTGCCACCATTTTATGATTACTCTGTACCGCAACCATTGCAGGAGCAGTGTTTAAAACCGTATTAGATTGCCAAACTGCTACACCGACAAAGGCGATCGATGCCGCTGCAGTTAAAGGCACTAGTAGTTTTTTCATCCCCGAACTACGCTTTAAGCGCTGTGGCGCAACCACCGTTGGCTCGGCGGCCAATCGCGCAGAAAAACGCTGCATAAACTGCGGCGACAAGAGCGGATGTTCTTGTAAGCTATCGCTGGCCAGATGCCAATCGTACCAAGCATTCGTTAACTCAGGCTTGCGTTTCATTTCAGCTAGTAAGCCATCCATCTCTGAGACATCCAGCTCGCCATCCATCAAGGCGGAAAGTTTCTCTTTCATCGTATTTCCCTCTCATATCTTATGCAAAGCTTACCAGCGCTTATCTCGACCAACGATATCCAATAAGGGCCTCAGCTTGCTTGCTATTGCCTCTCGGGCGCGAAAAATACGTGAGCGCACCGTGCCGATGGGGCAATTCATCACCGCAGCGATGTCTTCATAACTTAAACCATCCATTTCACGCAAGGTAATCGCTGTACGTAGCTCAGATGGCAACTCATCCACCACTGCATTTACTGTAGAGACAATCTGCCGGTTAGAGAGTTCAGTTTCAGGCGTATGGTAATCCGGTATTTGTGCCGCAGCATCCAGCGACTCACCCTCTTCGTCCTCGTAATCCGCCAATAGCTGCGGACGACGGCCTAAAGTCGACAAATGATTTTTTGCGGTATTGATAGCAATACGATAAAGCCAAGTATAAAAAGCACTTTCCCCACGAAAGGAAGGCAAGGCACGATAGGCCTTGATAAAAGACTCTTGTGATACGTCTTCAATTTCGTTTTGATCACGAATCAGACGCGACAATAGCCGCGCCACACGACGCTGGTACTTCACCACCAACAGCTCAAAAGCACGCTTATCACCTGCCTGCGCCCGTACTACAAGCTCCTGATCGATGTCACGATCGGTACGCTGAATCAAGGATACCTCCAAAATAAATTTCTAGCCGTCTGTCAAAATTAAGCACCCACAAGGCATGGTGTCTTGCTTAAAGACGCCCACAAACCTTGAAGTGATGTGTTGGCACGCAAGATAAAATGCGTAGCGCATAAGAAAATCAGTTTCCCACAACAAATCCGCCTTAATTCTGACAGGCTACCTGTGACATGGGGCTAACCATGATCTTTATCAAGTCAATCTGCACTTATACGAACAGATTTGGCTTTATACACGGCTACGTAAGTCTGGCCTCTGTTAATATTTCATTTTTCTGGGAATGGAACATCAGCAATGCGGGAATTTGATGCGTTAATTATTGGCAGCGGTCTTGGCGGGATGACCATGGCACTGCACTTAGCTGACCACATCAAAGTGGGTCTGGTCACCAAACGCGAATTGCGCGATGGTGGCAGTGGCTGGGCACAAGGCGGCATTGCGGCAGTACTTGATGGCACCGACAGCGTAGAGCTGCATATCCGTGACACCCACGTTGCAGGCGCAGGCCTGTGCGATCACGACAGCACACGCTTTATTGTGGAACACTCCAAAGAAGCGATAGATTGGCTCATTCAAATGGGCGTGCCCTTCACCAAAGACACCGAAGGCGATAGCGCTTATCAAGGCTACCACCTCACCCGCGAAGGCGGCCACAGCCACCGGCGTATTATTCATGCTGCAGATGCTACTGGTGCTGCCGTGATCGACACACTGGCGCATAAAGTAGCCTCCCACCCCAATATCACCGTGCTTGAATCACATATTGCCGTTGATTTAATTACCGACCAAAAGCTAGGCCGTGAAGGTAAGCACTGCTATGGCGCTTACATTTACAATAAAGAAACGGACCACGTTGAAACCATCGTCGCCCGTTCTACCGTGCTGGCTAGTGGCGGGGCGGGCAAAGTTTACCTCTATACCACCAATCCCGATGTAGCAACGGGTGACGGCATTGCTATGGGCTGGCGTGCAGGCTGCCGCGTTGCCAACATGGAATTCATCCAATTTCACCCCACCTGCCTTTATCACCCGCACGCCAAATCATTTTTGATCACTGAAGCCGTACGTGGTGAAGGCGGCATATTAAGACTACCTGACGGCACCCGCTTTATGCCCCTGCACGACGAACGTGCCGAGCTGGCTCCGCGAGATATTGTGGCCCGCGCTATCGACTTTGAAATGAAAAAAGGCGGTTTTGACTGCGTTTATCTGGATATCTCCTATAAACCCGCCGCGTTTATTAAAGAGCACTTCCCAAATATCTATCTACGCTGCTTAGAACTGGGCATCGACATCACCAAAGAGCCCATCCCCGTTGTGCCTGCCGCACATTACACCTGCGGCGGCGTAGTGAGCGACATGGCTGGCCGCACCGATGTTGCCAGCCTCTATGCCGTGGGCGAAGTCGCCTGCACCGGTCTACACGGGGCCAACCGCCTTGCCTCCAACTCCTTACTGGAATGCATGGTTCTTGGCAAAGCTGCCGCCACCGACATCTTAAAAGCCGCCGCCACTGAGCGCCCAGATATCCCCGAGTGGGATGAAAGCCAAGTCACCGATCCCGACGAAGAAGTAGTGATCTCGCACAACTGGGATGAATTACGCCGCTTTATGTGGGATTACGTGGGCATTGTGCGCACCAACAAGCGCCTAGAGCGCGCCCTGCATCGCATTGAGCTACTGCAGCATGAGATAGACGATTACTACAGCAACTTCCGCGTTTCTAACGATTTAATCGAGCTGCGCAATCTAGTGCAATCGGCCGAGCTGATCGTGCGCTGCGCCATGGATAGAAAAGAAAGCCGCGGCCTGCATTACAGCCGCGATTATCCAGGCATGCTAAACGAGGCAAAGAGCACCATTCTGAGCCCAGATTAAAAGACTTCTGCTCTGCAAAAATAAAACCCCGTGATTACTTTGCGGGGTTTTGTGCTTTAAAGGCGTCAAGCTCACTGCGTAGTTTTGCGACTAAATATTGTAAATCTGCTACTGGCTTATTAGCGTTCACAAAGCACCGCTCTAGGTTCACAGCCACATCAGCAATTGCATCCGCTCCTACCACCAGCGCCGATCCATAGATTCGATGAGCATGCTCCCTTGCTTGTATATAATCTGAATACTGCAGAGCAATCGTTAAACCATCCCAATCAAGCAATGCGGCATCAATAAATAATTTTGATAAATCTTGAGGGATGGAAGAAACAGATTCATTCAAAGGTAAAACTTTATCCCCCAGCCAAAGGCGCAATAATTTCTCCAGCTCAATAATACGCAATGGCTTAGATAAAACTCCATTCATTCCCGCTTTTATACATTGTTCACGGTGCTGATCATCAATCGCGGCTGAGATAGCAATAATAGGCAGGGGAGCTAAACAATGCAGCTCTTCATGGGCTCGAATACGCCTTGCCACCTCATAGCCATCCATTTTTGGCATAAAACAATCAAGTAGAATCATGCCAATTTTTTCTCTTTCATCGCCATTAAGAAGGGCAAGGGCAATTGGCCCACTTTGCGCAATCGAAACAGGATAACCCAGCTCTTTAAGCTGATTGCCTATGCTTACTTGGTTCAATGGGTGGTCATCAACCACTAACACCGTAGCCAGCCCCAATTTAGGAGCAACAAAAATATCTGCATTCTCACCATCTACAGATAAAATAGAATGAGTAACTAATTCAATAGGCAATGAAAGTAATACTTCTGTACCTCTGCCCTGCTGGCTTTTTAGCTGAATATCCCCACCCATTAGCTTAATTAGCCGCTTACAAATTGCCAGACCTAAGCCTGATCCGCCAAAGTTACGTGTGGTAGAGTTATCTGCTTGCACAAAAGGGGTAAATAAATTTAACTGCCGCTCTTGAGAAATACCAATTCCAGTGTCTATTATTTTAATGCATAAAATTATGTTTCCATCTTCTAGTTTATTTAATTCTGCAGCGAAAACAATTTCTCCTTCGCTGGTAAATTTAATTGCATTAGAAAGCAAATTAGAAAGTATTTGCTGCAAGCGGTATGAATCGAGCATTGCAAATTTATTATCCAATTCAAGCAGACAAAGTATAAATTTTAAATGTTTTTTTTCGGCAGAAATACGATGGATATCTGCAATAGATGTAAATAGCGAAGTTAAAGCGATAGGGCGCAATTCTAGCTCTACTCTATTTGAGCCTATTCTTGAAATATCCAGTACATTATCCAGTAGCTCAAGCAAAGCAGAGCCTGATGCATTAGCGATACTCATTAATTCTTTTTGCTTGGGAGTAAGCGGCGTGCGAAGCAATAGCTCTACCGAAGATAAAATTGCATTCATAGGGTTACGAATTTCATGGCTTATTACCGCCAAAAAAGTTGTCTTAATCTGTTCACTATATTCGGCTTTCTTTCTTGCTACTCTGGCCGTATGTGCAAACTGGATTATCACTATAAACACCAACAAAAAAATCAACACACTATATCGGTAGTAATACAACACAGAAAACAAAGATGGCGCACCATAATTTGTTTCATCCATCCATCGAAGATACATTTTATTTGTAGCATATGCGGTCATATTATTGAGTGATTTATTAATAATAGAGCATAGTATTTTTTGTGATTTTTTAACACCAAAGGCATAGCTAACAGGAAATGATGCAATTGAGCCGCCTATACTCAACACCCCCGCATACTTTCGCTGTAAAACAGGCAAGATGATTGAATTTATTCCTATCATGGCATACACTTCGCCACGCGCAACAGCAGCCAATCCATCATCAATTGAGTTAAATGCTACTAAATTGACTCCTGACAACAACTCCTTTTGCATGTTTATATAAACACTATCTTTAATTACCGCAACTTTTTTTCCAACAAGCCCTTTAACATCCAAAGTAGCCGTTTCCATTGCCTTAGTTATAATGTATGTAAATCCTGTATAATATGGCTGAGTAAATAACATATCTTTTTTATTTAATGTATTTTGAGTAATGGTAGCAGCATGCATATCTAAGTCACCACTACTCACTCTTTTTCTGGCCTCTGCAATCGTATTAGTGGGTATAAATACAAAAGACAAACCCGTCATTTTTTCTAATTCTTCAATATATTCTTTTGCATATCCTTTATGTACCCCGCCCTCAATATAGTCCATTGGATACATAGATGCTGCTGCGGTATAATAAACAGTAGGGTGTTGCTTCATCCATTGGTATTCTTCAGCTGAATAGATCCCTCCAATTGCTTGGCGGCAGTATAAATTTAAACTTAGCATTAGGATTAATGCAGTCAATCTATGCATAATTTTCACTCAAAAGACAACATCCCCATAAGGGAGATTGCCGCACCTCTTAAGCTTATTAAATATTTAAGCTAAACCCTGCCGCACATCTAGCAGATCAACGTAGCACAATCACACACTTAAAGCGCGCTAGATATACTGATCTACGCTGCTGATTTCCAGCAATTATTGCAGCATTTGTTCAACAGTCAGCTCATTACTTAAAAACAACTTAGCGCCAGATAACGACACACTACCCACCCGCATTTCACCGCCAGGCGCCAAATAACGCTCTGCAATACAGGGCTCTGTCTTGCTTGTATCCGTGCAAACCCCTTCCACATAAGCCAAGTAAGCGGTATTGCCAGTATTTTTTAATACATTATTTTCAATCACATACGCCTGCTGCGCTTGCCGAGGCTGCACCACTAAAATGGTACTAAGGCTAGCCGAGCCAGAAAACCCAGCCCCTTGATAAGCTTTTACATAACCTGGACGCTCATGAAACGTCACACGGTAAAAGCGTGGCTGATTATCAGCGGGGCCTTGGTAATAAAGCTTTAACCATTTGCTTTCATTTGGGCGCAGTAGCAGCTGCTTAGGGCCATACATCAGCGCCCCCTTCTCCACTTTTTTTAACCGTGCCCCAGCATAAGGCGGATCGGTTTCTTCTACCGTCACCTGATAAAACCGCGCTTGACTAGAGTCATTGCTAACGCTTTTTGCCAAAAAAGTACTTTTCGTCCCCATAAAGTAGGTCATCTCCCCTACCGACAAACTCCACGCAGGTGCACATGGCACTAGCAACAATAAGCATACGAAGTATTTTATTATGCGCACCTATTTATCACCTCAGAATAAATATTTCCAATATAAAAAACAATCTAACTATGCCGCTTGCTCAATCTTATTATAAATATTGTAGGGCGAATGAAACTCGCGTTTTTATTCAGCATTGCTCGCGGCTTTTACCCGCCCTACAAACTCTAAAACCAAGGAAAACACTCAATAAATCCATCTACACAGAGCCGATTGAGCAAGAGGCATAATCAGAAAAAACAAAACAAATAACTTTAATGAGTACTTAATAGTCTATTTCCAAGTGGCTTCCACCGTTACATCGCCTGTAGCCTTAGCAGAGCCATTCCAAAAGTTGCCATTTACATCGTATGAAACATGACTTGAAGATAAATCAAACAATAAATCTAGCCATAAGGATGATTCATACTGACTACCGCCCAATACCTCAGACCAAGGCATATTTAGAATATTAATTGCTGTGCCACGACAATCAGATGCTATTTTCTGGGGCTTAGCGCCCCCCTTTTCGCTAAAGGCTAGCGCCAGCGAAATAGCAATATCTTGCTTTGCAGCAGTAGAAAACTTGCAATAAGAACGTCCAGCTATATCAACATGAGGGCCAGATACTTTTAATGTTATTTTGGTGGCTTTAGATGGGCCAGATTGTTTAATTTCATAAGGAATTTTTATTTCAGAATCTTTACCAACAACGCCCTGATAGAAACCGTTTATTGCAGAGCCTAGATTACGCTCCGTAATAGCAATCGCATAGTCCACTCGCTTAAGGGTAAGGCTATTAAAATAAAACCCATTAGATTTAAATTCAGGTGTTTTTGTTGCATACATAGAAATTTCAGCCGCGTCTAATACTTTACTTGCATCGGTGGGCCCCAAGGCCTTAGCAAGATAATCAGAAGAGATAAAAATCTTAGCTTTATTGGATATTTCATTACCCACAAGCTTAGCAACATGCCCTGCTCCTAGCTCCTTAATAAAATCAACACCAGGCGTTTTTGATTCTATAGTCATATCTTTCCATAGCACTCCATTGTCGATATTTATTGGGCACAACACACCGGCCGGGGATATAGACCCCTCACAAATAGCAGGAAAACTCAATATCTTTTTTTGAGAGCTAATGCTTATCGTTTCATTTTCTATGTTTCTAAAATAGAATGTACCCATAAAAGACAAACGTAAAGAAGACCTATTTTGCCCTTGGTCTCTAGCGTTTTGTTCCAAATTACTAATACTAACTACCGCCTTGGTGTTATAAAGATCAACAGATGTAATCCTTGATATATTATTGCCCTTTAGGTTTTTTAAAAATTCATCTTTATTTATTTGTATTTGCAAGCCACGTGGATTATTTGATGCATCCTGGCTATTTTTATAGTTTGGGTAGTTAGCAGCGTGAAAAACCACTCTGTTATACAGAAGAGAAGAAGGATAGCTATTAGGGACAGTCCAAGCAAATGGATAATTAGAAACCACATTATATTTAGTGCTTCCAGCAGGTATTAAGGAAATGACAGCGCCTGAACTTTCATAATAAAAACCTACGCTCATCGCATAATTCCATGTGCTTGAACCTGCAAAAGGGTAGGAAACAACGATTGCTCCTTTTTGTTGTGTAGCATTCCAGCTACCAAACACACCTCCAGACTTAAAATCACCGTTTGTGATAATAAGATTGTCTTTTCCAAACTCAACAACACCCACGCTTACCGTTGTATTTAAATCACCAACAAGCCTTACCCCCTGCACTAAACCGGGATTAGCTAAATCTATTGCAGCAAACACTGGGCAACAAACCATCATTAATAAAAGACAAAATAACTTGGCTACTTTCATCATATAAAATCTCAATTTTAAATAATATTTAATTACGGCGAAGCCACAATCCATTAGCGAATAGTCGGCTTAGCACAACTCACCTCATTCACCCACATCGCTCCTTTGGCCGCACTTAAATCAAAATCAATCTGACAAGTATTATTGGCGGCCACTTTATAGCTTACATTTGGGTGATCGGTATCCACATCAACAGCAAAGGCACCATCTGCAGCGGTGATAGTGCTACCAATATGGTTATGCAGGCGTACGCCCACTTTAGGGATGCCGTTTTCGGTGAGCACGCCAAATACGGTGACTTGGCGGCGTAATCTTGGCTTAAGGGTGGCCACATTCCCAGGGTAGAGCACCAACGCTTTTTCACCATTTTGGATATCATAATTTTCTGGTGATTTAGCACTGCTTTGTACCGATATCGGCGCAGCGCCAAAAGCAGGTAGCGCCACAAATGAGGATGTGCTTTCTAGTGGGCTACTGCGGCCATGCAGGTATAAATCGAGTTGACCACGGGCATCGTCATCAATTTTTACAATCACCCCTGCGTCTGAGCGCTGGCTGGCCCAGCCCATACCATCGCCATTACCTGCCAGACTTCCGCTCACATTACCGCTCATACTTAAACTATCAGCACTGCTGTTTTTACCTACCGTGGCATCCCAGGCAAAGATGCGGTTGGCACCATTGGCGCGCAGGTCTAAATTGGTGCTGCTTTCATTGCTGGCTAAGCTGCGGCTGCGCGAGACCGCGGCCCCCAGATAATCTAGGCCATTGACCGTGGTTGGCGTCCAAGCTCCGTGTATGCCCATGTTTTCTGAATCGATACTGCGCGAGTAATCTACTCCGCCCGAGCCAAAACTAAAGTTCATATTGACCGTGGCATACAAAGATTGCTTGCTACTGCCATCCTCACGGCTTTGCCAAGATTTACCTAAATTAAGCCGCAAATCCACCCATCTATTGCTATAGAGACCTTGGCTCCAATCCAAGCGGGAATCATGGCTACCGCTGATTTGATCGTAACTAAAATTACTGGTAAGGCTGGAGGTTTTTTCCAGCGTCAACGGGCCTTGTAAATCTAGCGTTGCCCCCACGCTGATATAGCGTCGATCAGTGCGATAGCTATCCACAGCATGGCCAGAGCCTGATCGCTCTAGCATCGTCCAAAAACTAGCGGGGCCTAGATTTAGGTTGGCAGAAATATTGCTGGAATAGCTGCGATCAGATGCCAGCCCTAACTGGCCATTAATCGAGCCATAGCTAAAACTTTTTTGAAAGCTAGGCTCAATCACAGTTAAAGAGCCATATGAGTAGAGTGAGGAAGCCAGATCAACCCATGGTGTAGACATGCGCCCGCTTACACCGACCAGATGGGTGAGTCTGCCATCGCCGCTGTCTTGGTAACGGCCTGCAAACATTTGAATCTGCTTATCTTTGCCACCACTGCTCATTTTATAAACGGACTCTTGCTTACTGGAAACAACTTGGCCATTAACCACCACATCTAGCCGTACGGTATAGCTACCCACCGGCAACGGGCGGGTATCTATTTCTTGATTACCAATGGCAAGCTGCTGCACATTCAGCAGCTTGCCATCACGGTAGATGGATACCTGCCCGCTGGCAGGCATAAACACAAAGATGGGCTTTTGGGACAAGCTGGCATCTGATTTTTCTGATTGGCCGTTATTACCGGCCGTTACCCCCACAAACTTACCGCCACGGGTAAAAGAAAGGCTGCCTAAATTATTCATCGCCCATAGGCTTAAATAGCCTGCAGACACGTTAAAACCTTCAAAATCACGGGTTAAACGGGCTTCGTAAATGCTGCCATTTTGCTGCGTACGGGCATCAGCATCCAGATACAAATAGCTGGAGCCAAATGAGGTGGTTGATTGCGCATGCAAATAAGCATCTGCATCTCGCCCATCTGTTTTCATCATCGACATATTGTAGTTAAGCACCGAGCTTAAATGCTGCTCTGTGCTCTCTGGCAGGGTCAAAACTCTAGAGCGAGCAGCGGTATCAAAAGCTTCTTTAGGCAAAGAAGCTATTAATTCGAAAGTCATTACATCAAAACACATGCCTAAATCATCAGCCGCTGGGGCTGCTAAGGCCTGCTCAGCGGGGTTATTTTCTGCAGTAGATGCCATAGCTGCAACCATAGGGCTGTGCTCGCAAGAGCTGGCACGCAGTGGCTTGCCATATTGCGCTTTAAATAAAGCCAGATAATCCAAGCTCAGTTTTGATTTATTCAAAGAAAGTGAATCAAGGGTTAAAAAGCTGCCTGCATAGCGAATTTTTGCCCGCCCAGCTTCCTCTACCCCAGTTGGCGTGCGTAGCAGAAAAGGGATATCTACCCCTTGCTGCAAAAGCGCAAAAAATTCAGGTGGAAAACTTTTTTGATCAACACGAACATCTGCGCTGCCACTGCCTGCTGCTACTTTGGCATGGAGTGGCACGGCTGCATCAGAGGATTTAACAAGGGGTACTGCGGCCGCTGCGTCTTCATCAACGGAGGAGAGTGTCGCTTCATTTACCATCTCGCCACTCGTTACTACCGCGCTTGGGCTAATTGCATAAGCCACACCCATATTAAAATAGCCACAGGCCATTCCAAGCAAGGTGCGCTTGATACTTTTTTCCAGGAAAGAGCCCTGTTTTAATTTAATGACTTTGCTAACAACAAGACTCTTTTTCATTAGAAACCTACATACATTGATGCAATAAAACAAAGCGGATCAATACCTGAATTACTCTGCAGCTATATATTTGTATTTCATTCCACGCCAGAGGCCATAACCTTCAAAAACATCCATTTTTTTTGAGAAATCAACGCTCTCGCCAGGCAATAAAAAATCATCACGGGAACAAGAAGCTAATATGGCATTTTTTTTACCCTCTTCAGAGCACTTTCCAATAGCAAGTGCTTGAATAAAGGTATTACCCGTATTTTTTAAAAGGCCTTTACCATTCACTTCGTATTTAAAATTAATTTTACGCGGGCGCACCACCAATACTGTTCCGATACTAATTTTTTGCTGCGCATCAATACTGGTACTTTCTGTTAAATGAGAGGCCTTACTCATATTTTGTTCAATAAAAAACAACTGGTAATAACGTTCTTTGTCATCGGCCTCCCCTTGGTAATACACTTTTACATTGGCGCTTTTATTTGGCCCCACTAATAATGTTGCGGGAGACACCAATACTTGAGCAGGCGTACTGAGTGGAGCCATGCTTTTAGGGTTATCCACTTCAATCACTTTGGTGGTTACAAACTTAGCAACGCTCTCTTGATTTTTTATTTCTTTTGCTACAAAAAATTGATCATCCTGAATTTCCGTCGTCAAAACACCAACATTAATTGCAGAAGCATTTACATACAAACCACTAAGTAAGCAAGCAATAAACCCACGCGCAATATTCATAATTTCCTCGGTTAAATAACAAAACAAGAAAATTTTTTGCCTTGTTTTGCATTGAAATTAATTATTTAGACCAAGTTGCAACAAAGCTAATTGAAACCACACCAGAGTAACTACCGTCTGGCACCTTCTCTAGATCTTTACCGGCGGCCACTGCCACATTGCCATTCATGCCTTTTAAAATATCAAACTTTATATTCACATTACTTGCCTCGAAATAAGTAATTCCAGTTGGTGTTAAGTTTGGGCCGGCAACAGCTAAATTCATTCCTTCTAGCCCCGCAGCGGCAGCCGTCACTTTTTTATCATCACCTTTTAAAATTTCTACGGGTACAGCCGCTAATTGAATGCCCCCCAAAAAGCCTGAAACTTCTAAAGAACCTACCGAGCCACCAGAAATATGATTTAATTTCTTATCCGACATTGCAGCAGTAATCTTATAGCCGCTTGAACCAGGTTTACCTGCTGCTTGTATCGTTAGCGAACTGCTTGGTGAGCTAAATGCTTTTTGGGATGGATTCCATTTAAAAGCCAAAGCATCAGTGCTCGCAAATACATTTAACTCTACATCTGCTTTTTTAATGGCTTCTGCATTCCATCTCACCGTTGCGGTAGCCGTTGTGTCTGCAGCAAACACAGCATTAGAGGCAAAAAACAAAAAAATAACTATTAATTTTTTTTTAGTGGTTTTCATATCTATTCTCAATAAAAAATTATTTAATTAATAAGACATTGAACAGCCGCAATTGCGGGTGGGTTATAAAAACCCCACCCAGCAAAAATTAAATCAGCGCAATTAAACACTGACTTTTAGCACTTTGTAATTAAGGATAAAAATTCAAAAGCGACATTTTTAAACTATTTAGTTTTACCTGCAGTAAAACTATCTAGCTCAGCTCCTTTATCCACTAACTGCGGTATCAGCCCACTTAGCCACAAAACTCATGCTAACAACTCCTGAATAGGTACCGTCTTCTACTGCATCTAGGTCAATAGAACTATTGCCTTTGCTGGCAGTAAGAATCTTAAATTTCACAGGAATACCTGTCGCCTCATGATATGTCCCTTTAGGTGTAACATTTGGACCCGCCTTAGCCAGATCCATATTATTCAAGCCCGCAATAGACGTTTTCACACCACCCGCATCTCCATTCAAGATATTCACAGGGGTTTTACCAATATCAAGCGCACCCAGCTCTGCTGACACATTCAAAACACCTTTTGCAGCGCCGCCCTCATGCACCAGAGTTACATCTACCAGCTGTGTGGTAATGCTATAAGCAGTAGAACCTGCTCTACCGGCAGCCTGAATAGTTAAATCACTAGTAGGCGTAGTAAAAGCTTTAGTAGATGGGTTCCATTTGAAAGTTAGCGCATCTGTACTTGCAAATACGTTCAGTTCTACGTCAGTTTTTTTTGCAGCCGTACTATTCCATTGAACCTTGGCAGTTGCCATTGAGTCTGCTGCAAATACAGCCGTAGAGGCAAACGCAGCAAGCACGGCACCGATAATTAGTTTTTTAGTATGCTTCATAACAACCTCACCCATATGGGATAATAAATTGACAACGATTTTTTGCGTTTAGATACAACGACTATCGCTCATCGCTGAACAGCGAACGAATAGTATTAACTTACCAATATGCAATAAATGAGAATCTTCTCAAAAATTTCAGCACAAGAAATGGGTGTGACTTATTTCACAAACAAAAAAATCAAAAGACGATCAATTAATTAATTTCAAAATCATCAATATGCATATTTATATTTATTGTATTAATAAAAAAATAAACTATGCTAAAAAATAAAGCCAGTGCGATAGCAAGCAGCTTTTGTGCAGACCGCAAATTATTTATTTTTTACGGAGTATTATTACCAATGAAGACCACAAAAAATATAATATTAAGCTTTATGGCTGCAGCAGCCACTGCGGCGATGGCAAACGAAAATTCTATTCATGGGGAGCAGCTACTAACAAACATCCTTTGGAATAGCCAAGCTATTAAAAATTCTTCTGTAGAACTAGATATATCTTCACAGGAAAAGGTATTAAATTTTGAATGGAAACCTGAAATTAAGTCATTTAAGAACAAGGAAAAAAGCTTAAGCATAGAAACAACAGGTGGAACTGATGCGTATAAAATCACCGCCCAGTTAGTCAGCTCCCAGCTCCTTAATACAGCCTCTACGAGGCAAATATCTGTGATTGCAAAATCAGCGGGCACAGTCCTCAATAGAAACGAACCTATTTTTATAGTTGGGGGGGATAAAATGACAGCAGTAGGCACCCCCACCACAATCCCACCGCGTTTAGCAGTGAGCCGCACTGAAACTAAAAAAATTGCCGTTGATTATTTTATTGATATGCCCAATGATAATACCGCAGTAAAAAACACTAACTCAGCAGAAAGCGATGTGTATACGGGCGTAGTAGAGCTGAGGCTGATTGCTTCATGGAAAAATGATTAAACATACAAAAGCCGCTCATAAATCATGAGCGGCTCAAATAAAAATTTTTACTATTTATGCATTGAATTTATTTCAATTTTGAATTTAGCATAAATAACTCTCTGTCTGATGTGACACCCATTTTTTTAAACGCTGATAATTTTTGTGCGCTAACTGTTTTAATGCTTTTAGAAAATTTATTCGCAATGTCTGTCATCTTCATTCCACTTAAACAGCAGCGAATAACCTCCAGCTCTTTTGATGATAATGCTATATACGGATCAATTACTTCATTATCACTGCCTATATATTTTAACTCTCTATTGAGTTCATTCTTAACTTTCTCTGTTAAGTAAGTACGCCCAAGCGCAACCGTTCTTATTGCATGATTTAGCTGCTCTAGTGGCTGTGTTTTACTAACAACCCCTTTTGCTCCTGCCCGTAGCATCAAAGCGATGCTGCCTGCTAACTCAATCGCCGATACAATCAATATTTTACACTGAGGGTAGCGTGCGTTAATAAACTGAATAAGATTAAGCCCATCCATCTCACCTATTCCAAGACTAAAATCCATAAGAATGACATGAGGGTAATTTTCCGTCAGTGCAGTAAGTAATTGCTCACTTGTTCCGTAACTGCCAAGCAAAGAAAAATCATTATTTTGCAGTATATTAGCCTCTAGCCCTATTCTTACTACATGATGATCATCTAAGATGACCACACTAATTTTATTCGGCATATATGTCAAATCCATAGAATTTAGAGGAATAAAATAAAAACTTAAACATAATCCTATTCTGCATACATACAAAATACGTTCATTTAAATATTATTATAAGTAACATGTTTATTTTAAAAATTAAAGTAAATGTTCCGTCATCAAACTCTTCTCAGTACGCCCCCTAATTAGAGCGGGGAAGACTCCTATATCCCCAAAGTAGTTACAGCGCATTCCATGTGGCCGTATCAGGGCAACGCAAGCCGCGGGGAGTTGCCACCACGATGATTTAGGAATGCTAAAGCGCTACTGAGTTGATTGATAACCTGCAAAAGCACAAAACCCCGCCAATCACTTAGCGGGGTTTTGTGCTTTAAGACGTTAAATTTTATAGCTTTGGCTGAATATCAAATTCAAATTTCCATGTTTTTGCGCTACTTGCTTTGCTTGGATCGGCGTATTTAATCTCAGTGAGATGCATACGGGCAAAGCTGTTTCCTTCTGCTGAGCGAATCATGGTTGCTGCAGTAGGATTGGCCTTTAGCATATGCGCAGCGGCCAGCCCTGCCAGCTTGGCGCTATCCAGCGTGCTGTAATAGTTATACCAACCTGCATCCATAGGCTCAGGATAATTGCCCTTCATCGCAGGGTTGAGTGGCGAGGCATTTTTGTCGCTTAACCACTTGGCTTTTGCAGGTAGTAAATCAGCGGCGGTTAACAGTGCACGGGTTTGCGCTAAGTTATTGGTGTCTGCAAACTTGGCCGTAACCGGCTTGCCATCGGCGGTATAAAAGCCTTCTGGCGTTTTAGCCAATAAAGCAGCCACCGTACCTGCTCCCGATGCACCGCTATTTAGCTTCATGCTGTAGCGGTTAAAGGCCACGTGCCATGTGCCTGCCTCAGTGGACTCTGCGCCTTTGGCTAAATCAAAATAAACCCAAGCTTTAGATGCATCGAATGAAGCAGTCCGCTCATTATTGCTGGCGCGATCTGCCCAGCGGATGCTTGGGTAGCCAGAGGCTGTGCCGCCATTACCACCGTAATATCCTACCACCTGTAAAGCATATTGCTTGGCATCAGCCTTGCTTGCATCATCAGAAATCAAAAACACTTTAAAATTTGGCGAAAGCTTATGATCCCCTGCTAAATCATACTCAAAGGCTGCAGATTTAATGGCATTTGTGCCGGTAAATACGCCATCTGCGTAATCTTTTAAGTAGGAGCTAACATCCAGCGCACCGCTCACTGGGTCTTTCATACCATCTTGCCATTTCTTTAAATCTGCCCAAGTACTATCAAACGGGCTGCCTAATGCGCCGCCCTTAGCTGCACCACTGGTACCGCTATTGGTGAAAAATCCGGTACTGCGACCATCATCCTTCACCTTTAAATCCCAAGCATCACCTTTACAATCTGCAGCGGCTTGCGCATCAATATCGTAACAAAGCTCGCCCAGTTTAGGATCTACGCTCGCCTCCCACACCGCCGTTTTGCTAAAGCCTGCTGTTGGCACAGGTGTAGGTGTGGGGGTAGGAGCTGGCGGTGCAACTACGGCCTCACCACTATCGCTACCTCCACACGCACTTAAACCCACGGTCATGGCCAGTAAAGTTGCGGTTAATATTGGTTTCATTGTTCTAACTCCCTTATTAATTGCCCCAGGCAAACGCTGTGCCCAGATAAATAAAACGCCCTGAAATTGGCCCAAAATCATTTTGATTGCTAAAATCACGCTGCACATTGCTTACATTATCAATACCGATATAGGCTTTGATATTTTTGTTTATTTGCTGATTAAATTTAATATCCGCCGTCGTCCAAGCTGCCGAATAATGCTCACTACTGATTAATTCTTCACTTTGATAGCGGCTACGCAGAGTGAATTCGCTACCCTCTACTATTTTCCAATCAAAACCCAACCTTGCCATATGCGCAGGCCGGCGCGTTAGCTCACCGCCACCATTTAAATCTTTGCTCTGATTCCAGGTATAGGAGGCATTAATATTAAAAGGTTTAAAGATGCGCCAATCCAGCGTTGTTTCTAGGCCACGGGTTTCTGTGCGGGCAATATTTTTATAGGTATATTGAGCGATGCCATTATTTTGAACAGCATTCACTTCATCAACCTGAATTAAATCTTTGACCTGATTTAAGTACGCATTAACATCTAATGAAAACTGTTTGGATAAAGCAATATTAGCGCCTAATTGCCAGCTATTTGACGATTCTGGTTTTAAATTTGGATTACCCAGCACCATATAGCCCAGTGAACTATGGTCAAATAAGAAATGCCTTTCTTTTAAATTAGGCACCCGATAGCCTTGGCCCACGCTACTGCGCACCACGGCTTTCCAATCACCGCTTTCCCAAATATCGCCGCGCAAGGCAATTTTGGGTGCGGCATGCGCACCAAAATCAGAATCATCTTGCCAGCGCAAACCCAGCACCACCTCCCAGTTATCCCCGATAAAAATATCATTCTGGGCAAATAGCTCGCGGCTTTCTTTGCTAACGCGTTTATCGCCATAAAACTCAGAAACACCATTTACGCTCTGGCTTACCCGCTCTTTTCGCCAATCCACGCCCAACTGCCACAACTGGCCATACCAAGCAGGCAAATCGACCTGAGCGCTTAAGTGATTAAGCTGCTGATTAAAATCGCGCTGCGATACGCGGAAATTCTGCGAGTATTCCTGCCCCAAGCTTTGATATTGCTCATCCAGCAATTGCAGCTGCACGCGCGTTCCGTTATCAAAGCGGCTTTTTGCGCCCAGCACAAAGCGATCACGGCTGATCGTCTCGGTTTTTTCTTGCGGGATCTGTTTCGGTGGCACGTACTGCTGATAGCGCTGAACATCGTCTTCCAGATAACGGCTGGCCTCGAACCATACTTCACTATTGGCTTGCGGCAGCCAGCTGAGTTTTGAACCAAATTGCTGGCGCTTTGAAGCATCGCCCTGCCTAGACCAATCCTGCGGTTTTACTGCAAACCCAGCATCATCAAGGGTGTCGCCACTGACACGTAAGCGCCATTGCTCATTCCCGCCCTCTAGCCTGAACTGCCCGTGTTTTGTGCCCGCATCCCAAGCCTTGCCCGAATCATTTTGGCCACCATAGCTACCCACATCCACGGCTACGCTACCGGAAAAGCCCGCTTGCACACGGCGGGTAATCACGTTAATCACTCCGCCCATCGCCGAGCTACCGTATTGCGCCGATGCCGCGCCTTTAATCACCTCGATATGATCCACTTCGGATAATAGGTACTGGCTCAAATTCACCGTAGAACCCGTGCTAGCCGCAATCGGCAAGCCATCAATCAGCACCAGCACCTGATCGCTACTTAGGCCCTGTAAAGACAGCTCGTAGCCAGATTTACCGTGAACTTCTCTAAGCTGCAGGCCGGGGATATTTTCAATCGCATCTTTTAGAGTGCGAGCGTGAGTTTTTTCGATCTCCTCACGACTGATGACTTCGGTGCGAACCGGCGTATCTTCTACTCGCCTTTCAGTGCGCGTGGCGGTGACCACCACGGCATCTAGCGTGACATCGGCCATCGCCGTTGACGCTATCATCAACAGAGGGAAGCCGAGTTGTAAGCTTTTTTTAAGCGACGTTTGAGTACGGGAAGTAGAAAGCTTAGGATCAGTCACGGAATCAGCTACATTCGAATAATTAATGATAACAATTATCATCTTCATTCGTATTTAGTGTCAATGCCATTCACTTAATATAATCCTCTGCGCCTACTCTCTCTTCATAACAGCCGCCGCACTGGCTTGAACAAGCAAGGTCAAATATTGCGACATGGCACGAGTACCATGAGCTATTTTTAACTTTCGTTCCGCCCCAAAAATGGGCTAAACCCTCTGCGTGCAAGGGATTTTCCTCGCTCAGCGATGGGGCTGAGCCGGAAAATGGCCATTCACTGCGTTATGCTCCTCGACAATCGCAGTCAATTACACTTTACATGCCTTGTGCCTAGCCATTTTCCGGCTCAGCACAATTGTGAATAAAACGTCAACAGACCCTAGTCCACTCAAATGACCAAGGAACAATAGATGAACTCACGTCGCCACTTTTTAAAGCAGAGCTTAATCGGCTCAAGCGCCTTAATTCTTGCCACCACTCACCCAATCGGCAGCATGGCGCTTGCCGCACCCAATGATAACGCTTGGCGAATGCCCGACGAAGGCGAGCAACACGCCGCCACTTGGATGGCCTTTGGCCCCAGCGAAGAGATCTGGGGCAAGCGCTTACAAGCGGGGGCGCAAGAAAATTTAGCCCGCATCGCACTCACCATTGCGGCTTTTGAACCGGTAAAAATGCTGGTTAGAGAGGCTGATTACGATAGCGCTGAGCGCCTATGCGGCTCCAAAATTGAGCTTATTGTTCAGCCTATTGATGACTTATGGGTGAGGGATACCGGCGCGGTATTTGTTAAAAACAGCCAAGGGAAAACCGCAGCGGTTGATTTTAATTTTAATGGCTGGGGCAATAAACAAGCGCACGCACAAGATAGGCAAGTGGCCCGTTTTATCTGTACCCACACCAAAACTCTAAGACTAGAGACCCAACTTGTGCTTGAAGGCGGTGGCATTGAGGTGGATGGCCAAGGCACGGGCATCATCACTGAAAGCTGCGTGCTGAACGCCAACCGCAACGCAAAACTCAGCAAAGCCCAATGTGAAACCGAGCTAAAGCGCCTGCTCGGTCTAAAGAAAATTATTTGGTTGCCTGGCATCAAGGGCAAGGATATTACCGATGGGCATACTGATTTTTACGCACGCTTTACCAGCCCTGGCGTGGTGGTCGCGGGCTTTGATGCTGATCCCACCTCCTATGACCATGCCGTGACACAGCGCCATTTAGACATCCTGCGTAAAGCCACTGACGCTATGGGGCGCAAACTTAAAGTGGTGGTTTTAGAAGGCCCATCATCCGTGCGTAAGCAGTATGAAAACAAAGAATTTGCCGCAGGCTATATCAACTTTTATGCGTGCAATGGCGCCATCATCGCTCCTGAGTTCGGCGATAATAAGGCAGATCGCAATACCAAAGATACGCTGCAAGATCTGTTCCCTGAACGAGAAATCGTGATGCTAAATATTGATGCCATTGCCGCAGGAGGGGGTGGCATTCATTGCACTACGCAGCAGCAAATTGCCTAACACTAATGCTTGGTATTCACTCGTTTTTAACTTGCTGCGCTTGCAATTTGGGCCATTGCCAGCGCAGCCATACACGCCATTGACGCAAATTTTCCGCCACCGCGCTATCGGGCCAAAGCAGCAAATGGATGCGCTGTGCATCACATTGCAAATGCAACACCATCAGTGCACCCAATACTCGGCTAGAAGGCAGTAATTGCGCGTCTAGCGTCTGCCCATCTGCAAGCGTCAGCCTAAGCGCGCCATCCGTAAGGGCTTGTAAACTTACCACTAACAGGCGCCGCCGCTTTAGGCTACAGAACAAAGAAAAGGCCACCACCAGCGTGATGGCCCAAAGCCAAGGCGAAAATAAACAGGCAAGCGCCGCACCGCTATGGCTTAGATAAAGCCAGCGCTTTTCCCAGCGGGAGGGGAAAAGCACAAGCGGCGCAGGGCTCATTCGCTGACTTGAATACTGCCAGATACATTCACGGTTAAGCGGCTTTCACCCGATTCAATCGGGGCATTGCCTGCATCAGCAGACTCCACCATGCTGCTTTTCATCATCATCACTGGCTGTGGGCGATAGCCACCGGCGCTGTTGACGTTCACATTAATCATTTTCCAACTTTTAGCTGAAAAGCCTTTTTGAATTAAATTGGCTCTTTGTTTAAAGGCTTGTACGCCTTCTTCAATCAAAGCTTCCTCCGCCTTGGCACGTGCGCCATCGGATACGCTATAGCCAACATTAGCCAGCTGTACGGGCAAGCCACCGGCAACGGGCTGCTGCAACTGGGCTAATAATTTAGATAGCACAGCAAAATCACTGGATGAAATGCGTAATTCACCACGGCTACGCCAGCCTTCTTGCTTATTGGTTTTGCCGTACAAAGGGTAAGTTGCAAAGCTGGTTCCACGATTTTGCACTTCTGACTTTTGCTTCACTTGTTTAACAGCGGCAGCGAGCGTTTGATTAATTTTGTCACTTAAGCGGGCAGGATCAGTATCGCTTAGCTCAACAAACAGCACTGCACTGGCTAAATCATTCGCCACTTCACGCGTAGCGCTGGCTTCTAGATTAACCACATTAAACATGGGTGCTTCGGCCGCGGCGGCAGTTGTGGCCAGTGACGTTAAAATGAATGCTGAAAGTAGGTTCTTCATCAGAGACTCCCTGTTGTTGCTTACAAAAAAGCAAAGAAATTACGTCGTTCGTTAAATATTAATGCAAAATAAAAGGGCCATAATTCGCCCTTTTATCCTTAAACCCAAGTACTTCTTGTAATAAAAAACCCGAATAGTTTAATGATAGCCATGATCTGTTGGAGTATTATGGATATCTTCTGCCACAGCATCCATTACGCCAAGATGAACCTCAACGTCAAACCATTCCCAGAAAGTCTTAAGGTTACGTTTTTCTGGCCAATGCTGTTCTTCGGCAACCCAAGATGACAATTCCATTTCAAATAATTTTTCTGCGATTTCATCAATAAACGCAATGCCATCTTCAGTTTCATTTGCTTCAGGAATCAAGATGGAGGTGCAATCACAACGGACCTCATCCAACGTCAGCTGGATATCATTTCCAGGTAACTTATTGAGCCAATCGAGAAAAGGTTGCCGTGGCTTAATGATAGCAACCGAGCGATCGACGATAAACATGCGGAACTCCTAGGTTTGTTAATATGTCTCTACCGCTATGCGGCAATTATTCGCAAGATTAGCACGCTGAGTGCTACGCTGTGTTTTCAACGGCATTTTTCCCACCCTCTTTGATAAGCATCATGAATCCAACCACTGATACTCGTACACGTAAGAAAACCAGCTGGCGTGCCGCCATGGTCACCAATCCAAGCGTACCGCCAATCTATGGTGTAACCGTAGAAGTAGCAGAAAACAGTTTGATTATTTTGGCCGACAAAGAAGTAAAAACGGGTACGTCTTGCCATATCTATCTTGACATTCCAAACACAAAATCAACACAAAAAAATTACATTGATTTTACAGGGAATGTAAATAGCTCGGCACTTATTGGTCAAATCAATATGTTTCGCCATCTCATTCAAGTAAAAGAGATCAGTAACGTGCAGCGCGATAACTTAATCAAAGCGCTCAAAGCTATTTGATTCTTTCACGTAGCAACAACGCTTGCGCACGATCCATCCTCCGCAACACCCATTCTGTTACTAAAGAATGGAGAGCAAATTGTAG
Source organism: Iodobacter sp. CM08 (assembly GCF_033446605.1). NCBI lineage: Bacteria > Pseudomonadati > Pseudomonadota > Betaproteobacteria > Neisseriales > Chitinibacteraceae > Iodobacter > Iodobacter sp. CM08. Next base: position 134,565 of record NZ_JAWQUO010000006.1, read on the forward strand.
GGTGGGCCAAGGTGGCTGCCTTGCCCACCCTACAAGAGCTTAAATCGATAGGATTGCCCACAATACCCACGAATAAGCCCACTAAGCGCCCCATTAAATGAGACGCTTCGTGCTATTTATGACGGCTTAGTTCTAGTCCTCGGCTTTTTCACCATCACATCCATACCCTCAGGTGTAAGCACTTTCACCACCGCAGCAGCAGGCTTGGCCACGCGTGGCTTTGCAACTCTAGGCTTAGTTGCTGGCTTAGCAGCAGCTTGGGCATCAGGTTTTATGGCTGGTTTTGTTACAGGCTTTGTTGCAGGTTTTGCTGCTGATTTGGCTACAGGCTTAGTTGCCACAGGTTTGGCTGCGGCAAGTGGAGCAGTTTCCACAGCAGTGCTTGTACCAGCAGGCAGCGGTGCTTTTGCTACCTTACGTACCGCCACTTTTTTTACCACATCCAGCACGGGTGTTGGTGCGGCACTCTTCACTTGCTTAACAATTGCAGTGCGTTTTCTGCTGTTGGTGGGTTTTGGTTTTGTTGTAGGGGCAGCAGCCTGCACCTCTTTTATAGCCAGCTCAGGAGCACGTGGCGGTTTACTACGCCCACGCGAAGCGGCGGGCTTAGGCGGCGCATTACGACGCCCCGTTGACACTTCTGCAGGCTGATCGCCCCACTTCGGTTTGTCTTCTACCAGCATAAAATCAATTTTGCTGGTTTCTAAGGAAACACGTGCCACCTTGATTTTAACGCGGCCTGTTATGCGATAAACCTGACCTGTGCGCTCGCCTTTCAGCTCTTTACGCACCTCATCAAAATGGAAGTAATCCGTGCCTAGCTCAGAAATATGCACCAGCCCTTCTACAAACACCTGATCTAGCAGCACAAAGATGCCAAAACCGGTAACGGCAGAAATAACGCCTTCAAACTCTTCGCCCACTTTATCTTGCATGTAATAGCACTTCAGCCAGTTCTGTACATCACGGCTGGCGTCATCCGCACGGCGCTCGGTCATTGAGCACTGGGTACCTAAAGCTTCCCACTTCATGGCTGGCGTATATTTCTGCCCAGCCAAGATGGCTTTAATGGCGCGGTGCACCAGCAAATCTGGGTAACGACGGATTGGCGAAGTAAAGTGAGTGTAAGCCTCGTAAGACAAACCAAAGTGGCCTTTATTGCCTGGGCTATACACCGCTTGCGAAAGCGATCTAAGCAACATAGTTTGCAAGAGCGGCGCGTCATCTCTTAACTTGATTTGCTCTAACAATACTGCGTAATCACCTGCCGTTGGCTCATCACCGCCTTCCAAAGTTAAGCCCACACTTTTTAGATAAGTGCGCAGGTTTTCCATTTTTTCTGGCGTTGGGCCTTCGTGCACACGATAAACGCATTCGTGCTCTTTGGTGATCAAAATATCTGCAGCACACACATTGGCAGCCAACATGCATTCTTCGATCAGCTTATGCGCGTCGTTGCGGATAACCGGCACAATTTCTTTAATTTTGCCGTTCTCATCAAAACGCATTTCAGTTTCAATCGTTTCAAAATCAATCGCACCGCGCACCGCCCGCGCTGCCGAAAAAGCCTTAAATAAGGCGTAGAGTGTATCTATCTGCGGCAACACATGCTGATATTGCTGAGCGATCTCGCCATCAGGATGCTGCACCATATCCCATACCTTGGCATAGGTTAGCCGCGCTTTAGAATGCATCACTGCTGGATAAAAGCGGTATTTCTTAATCGCGCCTTTGGCTGAGACTTGCATATCGCAAACCATACAAAGCCGCTCTACCTCAGGCATCAGCGAGCAAATGCCGTTAGACAGCGCCTCGGGCAGCATAGGAATCACGCGGCGCGGGAAATACACCGAGTTACCGCGCTCAATCGCGCCCACATCCAGCGCGTCGCCTGGTAATACGTAGTGGCTCACATCCGCAATCGCCACGATCAGCCGCCAGCCCTTGCCTTTTTTCTCTGCATAAACGGCATCATCAAAGTCTTTAGCCGTTTCGCCATCGATGGTTACCAGCGGCAAATCGCGCAGATCTTCACGCTCAACCGTGCCGAGTACGTTTTTCCAATCTTTTTTACGCACCTTAGTCGGCGTGTCTTCCCCTTGAGCTAGCGCTTCAGCGGAAAACTCGTGTGGCAGATTATGTTTACGCAGCGCAATTTCAATCTCCATCCCCGGATCGGCATAATTACCCAGCACCTGTACCACACGGCCCACGGGTGGTGAATAACGCGATGGCTGTGTAACCAGCTCCACCATCACCACCTGCCCAGACTCCGCACCCATGCTGCCATTAGGCTCCAGCACAATTTCATGGCTGATGCGTTTGTCTTCAGCCGTCACCGTAAATACACCGTGATCGCTATGTAAACGACCAACTAATTTAGTCGTGCTGCGCACCAGCACTTCAACAATACTGCCTTCACGGCGGCCACGGCGATCCAAGCCCATTGGGCGTATTAATACGCGATCGCCATGTAAAACTTTGGCCATTTCTTTTGGGCCAAGATAAAGATCACTGCTGCCATCATCTGGCACCATAAAGCCAAAACCATCGGCGTGGCCTTGTACACGACCTTGCAATAAATCCAGTTTATCAGGCAGGCATAAAGCGCCTTTACGATTAATCATTACCTGGCCTTCGCGCTCCATCGCGGCCATGCGGCGATGAAACTGCGTTTCTTCCTCAGGCAAAATGGCCAACATGCTCATTAATTCATTCACAAAAATCGGCGCGCCGTGCTCGGTTAGCACTTGCAGTACAAATTCTCGGGAAGGGAGGGGAAATTCATAGCGCTCGCGCTCGCGCTCAAGAAATGGATCGGACGCGCGTATGCCTTTGATTTTTTTAGAACGGCCGCTCATTTGCTGGGTCTCCTGATTTGGAATAGTGGAAATTCTTAAAGATTTCTTCAGTATATTTCTTGACATAGTGTCTGCTTTTAACAATAATCGCCTCCTCTTAAGTGAGGCGCAGCAACATTCTAGCGCTTTATAGAGCGCCCAGGTGGCGGAATTGGTAGACGCGCATGGTTCAGGTCCATGTGCCTTAGGGTGTGGAGGTTCGAGTCCTCTCCTGGGCACCACGTTTTATAAAATTCACTTAAGACACAATAAACCAGCGCTGCAGATAAACAGCTGGTGATTAAGTTATAAAATACAATAGCAATGCCCAGATGGCGGAATTGGTAGACGCGCATGGTTCAGGTCCATGTGCCTTAGGGTGTGGAGGTTCGAGTCCTCTTTTGGGCACCAAATATAAATGCAGACGAAGCTTAATTTAAGATTTAGCTGCATTACGGAAGAGAAAGTTAAAGTCCTCTTTTAGGCAGCAAATGTAAATGTAGGCGAAGCTTAATTTAAGATTTAGCTGCATTACGGAAGAAAAAGTTAGAGCCTTCTTTTGGGCAGCAAATGTAAATGTAGGCGAAGCTTAATTTAAGATTCAGCTGCATTACGGAAGAGAAAGTTAAAGTCCTCTTCTAGCAGCAAAAATATAATAACGTAGCCTGTGGTTGAGCGAAGCGAAGCCCAGGAAATGAACGAAGTTCATTAAAACGCAATTAAAACACAGCAAAGATTAAGTATTGCCCAGATGGCGGAATTGGTAGACGCGCATGGTTCAGGTCCATGTGCCTTAGGGTGTGGAGGTTCGAGTCCTCTTCTGGGCACCAAATATAGATGTACCATGTAATTGATTTAACGAAAGATTTACGGCTTTTGTACTGCCCAGATGGCGGAATTGGTAGACGCGCATGGTTCAGGTCCATGTGCCTTAGGGTGTGGAGGTTCGAGTCCTCTTCTGGGCACCAAATACAAACGTAGACGAAGCTAATTTAATATTTAAATAGCAACATCCATGGCAGCAAATGCCTTATAAATTTGCAGTAAGCGCCCAGCCTAAGCTGGGTTTTTTTACGCCTATTGCAATACCCACCACTGCAATATTCCCAGCAAAACACCAGTTAGCCCTTTAAAATCAGCATTTACAGCAAATAACACCCGCCTACCGCATAATTGGTTAATATTTACGACATATGTCATCCAATTATAGCGCATACCCATGACTGACCTAATCAGCAATTCTAAAGTGCTTATCGCTGATGACGCACCCACAATTCGTCAATCATTGCGCATGACGCTCGCCCAAATTGGCATTAATCGTGTTGATACCGCCAGCAGCGTTGGCGAAACACGCCGCCGCCTGCGCAATGCAGAATACGATGTTATTTTATGCGATTATGATTTTGGCGAAGGAATGAATGGCCAAGAATTACTAGAAGAAATACGCAGAAGTGGCGAGCTCCCGCTTAGCTCAGTATGGTTTATGATTACGGCCGAAGCATCCTACGAGAAAGTAGTAGCGGTTGCAGAAGTTGGCCCCGATGATTACCTTATTAAGCCCTTTACCGGCCACCAACTCATTACTCGCCTTCAAGTTGCTTGGAAGAAAAAAAAGGCGCTCCAGCCTATTTTCACCTGTATTGAGCAAGACAATCCATTAGGCGCCATCGAAGCCGCACGCCTATTACTTGCCCAACCCGATATCCCTTATAAATCTGATTTATTGCGTCTTCTTTCCACCCTACTTATCGAAAGTAATCAACTTGATGAAGCCCGTATTTTATTTGAAGAAATCCTTTCCACCCGTTTAATTCCCTGGGCAAAGCTAGGATTAGCCAAGGTATATAACAAACAAGGCAATAAAACCAAAGCAGATCAGCTATTACAATCCTCCATCATTGAAAACAGCCAATACGTGGACGCCTACGAAGAATTAGCTAATATGTATATGAATGATGGGCGGTTAGATGAAGCCATGGTGGTATTTGATAAATGCCTAGCCATTACCCCAAACAATATCAGCCGTCTACAAAAAGCCGGCAATCTAGCCAATATGCTGGGCGATAGTGGCAAGGCCAAACTATTACTTAGCCGCGCCGTCAATTGTGGTGGCAATTCATCCGCTCTTTCTGCGAATACTATTTTGCAACTCGCCATCGCCGCAAAAATTGAAGACGATCTTGGTGACGCAGAAAAATACCTACGCATGGTGCAAGAACGCGTGCGCAAAGATGACACGGCCGAAAATAGAATTTCAGCTCACCTTGCTAGCGCTATTTTTAGCGGAAAAACAGAAGACCTCAGCAAAATAGAAACCAGCATGACCGGGGATGATTTTAATATGGAATTGGCCATCAGCTTTATTATGACTGCCCATTTAATTTGCCCTCCTAGCAATGAAAACGAAACCCCCAATAACAGCAATCCTCCCTATCGCTGGCTCGCTATTATCGCCAAACGATTTGTGACCACTAAAAACATCTCAGGCATATTGGAAAGCACCGCGAATAAAAGGGGTATTTGGCGGCAATTTATCCAACAAACAGGACAAGAAATCACCGATATTAATAATACCGGCGTGCAGCTTATGCTTAAATCTAAGCTAGAAGAAGCCGTCACGCTCTTAGTGCCAGTAGCACAAAGCACCCGAAACTCTAGGCTCACACTCTCCGCAGCACATGCCAGCATTAAATATTTAAAAACAGGTCTTGCTGACAAAGACACTCGTACATCATTACTTAAAACTGCGAGTGATCTGATCTACCGCTTGCAAGGGCATATAGAAGACAGTATTTTACTGAGCCTGCAGGCCGATTTAGACGACTTACTTAGCAGCAAACCAAGCACACCTCAAGAAAACAACAATTCCGCCACACGATAAGCCCATTATAAAGTATGGACTTGTTTAGCAATATCTATACAATCTAGACATATCTAATTACTGTAGATGTTGCTAAACATGCGCACAAAAAGCAATCCTGACTGGCACTTTCAGCGCCCAGAGCTGGCTGATTTTTACCTAAAAAGCTTCGCACTTAAATTGAGCAATAGCCGCGCCCTGTTTGCGCGGCGGCGCATGGGGAAGACCGAATTCTTACTGCAAGATCTCGGCCCTGCGGCAGCCAAGCAAGGCTACCGGGTGATTTATATTAATCTATGGGAATGCAGAGACAATACCAGCGAAGGCGTGGCTTCCAGCGTCATCAATAGCCTGCAAAATAGCGATGGTTTTTTAGAACGCATCAAAAAAATCAGCAGTAAGAAAATTGGCACAATCAAACTAAACGCCAAAACACCGATGGCCGAAGGGAGCTTTGAAACGCGCTTTGAAGCTGACAATAGCACCGCTAATTTAATGAGCAATATGTGGCAGCAAATCGATCAATGCCAAGACACTATTTTATTATTAATTGATGAGGCACAAATTTTAGCCAGCGCCAATAATAGCGATCTAGCCGCCGCATTACGTGCGGGCTTAGATGTGCGCAAACAAAAAATTCACGTCATCTTTACCGGCAGCAGCGAGCACACATTAAGGGATATGTTTGCTAAATCGAATCAACCATTTTATAACTGGGCCCCAGTTGAGCCATTTCCGCTATTAGACAATCTATTTGTGCAGCATATGATTGCGGTAAGTAATCATATTCTTGATAGCAATTATCATCTCAGTGACCAACAAGGTATTGAGGCATTTAATCAGCTGAAACAAACACCAGAATTATTTAGACGTTTTTTAGAAGAATATCTTATACGCCCTTTTCATGGCTGCCAAAGTGCCATAGAAAATGCACTGGCTAAAACATATACCGATCAAGGCTTTGATAGCCTATGGAATGAGCTATTACCTGTAGATCGAATCATTTTGCAATCAATCGCAGCAAGGCAAGAAAGTTTAAGTAGCAAAAGCACCCGCATTAAACTTGGCCAATATTTAGGGCTGGCGGAACTTGCCAACCACACCGTAAATAATGCCTTGGCAAGGCTATTTGAAAAGCAGCATTTATCTAGAGAAGATCGTGGGGTTTATCGTTTTGAAGACGATCATTTTGAAGAATGGGTAAAATTAGAACACCCACTACCCACTTGATACTGGCCTGTTAAGGGCCAGTGCAATTATAAATTAAACGCCAACAGCTCCGGCCTAAAACCCGCTTTGCGCCTTGTCTGCACGCCAAGACCGCCTAAGATAAGCACGAAATCAATCCGCCTTAAGGCTATTGATACTAATTGCAGTGATCTTGGGTAGTTGTTTTGCCTTATTAATTAATGCCCATACTCCCCGCCTTACAAATCATCGAAAAACTTCGCACCAGCCCAGCTAAAAGGGAGTTGCAATTACAAATGCCACATCACCGGCATATACCATTGGCATTAAGTAAGGTGCATAGCAATCTAGCGCAAATTAGACATCCAGCAAAAATAAACTATATTCAACAAGCAAGTACTGAATAAATAATTTCTTATAAATAAGCTTTCTAGAAAATACAATTTAATTTTAAATACTAACATAGCAGCAAAAAATACGGATTAAAAAAGCTTTGGGAAACGCTGGTCAATTTAGTTTCCTGATTATGTCTCTTGCTCAATGGACTCCGTGCAGATGGGGTTCTTGAGTGTTGGGCTTGGTTTTTGAATGTGTAGGGCGGGTGAAACCCGCGAGCCATGCTGAATAAACACGCGGGTTGCACCCGCCCTACGATATTTATAATTGAAATTGAGCAAGAGACATAATCAGGTTTAGTTTTGTCATTCCCGCGCAAGCGGCGATCCAGTGACGCAGCTGGATACCTAACAAACACACTCGGGAATGACGATTTAATCAGAACTCACTTAGCAAAATTTATTATTTTTAATACCACGCAATATAGAAACAGCAACACCATGGATTCATTAAAAACATGCCAAGCGCATTTAAGCCATATCTCTGGGGATGAACATGTCATTACGTTTACGTTTAATTATCATGAGTGCCCTAGGCATTATCGCGGTTTTAATCATCAGCCTGCTCGGGCTAAATGGCATCTATCAAGCCAACCAGACCATGAACAGCATCTATCTAGACCGTGTTGTTCCCTTGCGTGATTTAAAAAGTGTTGCCGATCTCTATGCCGTTAATATCGTTGATACCAGCCATAAGGTACGCAATGGCAGTCTCAGCACAGACAAAGGCATTGCCTCTATCCAAGCAGCCGAAGCGGGGATTGCCCGTGACTGGGGCAACTATATGGCAAGCCAAATGGATGCAAAGGAGAGCGCGCTTGCCAAAGAGAACGAGCAGCGGATGAAGCTAGCCAATCAAGTCAGCAGCAAGCTAAAACAAGCAATGGTAAACAAAGATAGCGCGGCACTTGACCAGCTCGTCGTGCATGAAATGTATCCCGCCATCGAGCCCGTTTCCGATAAAATTTCTGAACTCACCACATTACAACTTGATGTAGCCAAGCAAGACCACGAGGCCTCTGTTCTCGCCTATGCATCCACCCGCAACTATAACCTCATCATCGTCCTTTTGATTACGCTGACATTACTGATGTTCTCTGCATGGCTGATTAAGGACATTAGCCATGCCGTGCGCAGTGCCACGCAATTTGCCGGCATCATTGCCGCTGGCGATTTAAGCAAAAGCAAGCCAAATGCAGGCAAGGATGAATTGGGCCTGCTATTAGATACCCTAAGCGAGATGCAAAACAGCCTACGCGGCGCGGTACAAAACATTGCGCATAGCTCAAACGCCATTGCAAATGCATCCAATGAACTTAGCCAAGGCAGCAACCAAACCTCTTCGGCGATTGATTTACAAAATCAGGCGTCCGCCTCGCTGGCCTCTTCGGTAGAAGAAATGACCGTTAGCGTATCCATCATTACCGACAACTCCGAAGAAGTCAGCGCTTCAACGGATCTAGCACTGGCGGCCACCCAAACCAGTAGCCAAGTGATTCAATCCACCCAAGCCGCGCTCAGCAAAATGAGCGGCACCATTGAATCGGCCACCCAGCATATTATGCAATTGCAGGATCGCTCAAATGCGGTTGGGCAAATTGCGCGGGTAATTCGAGATATTGCCGATCAAACCAATTTGCTGGCGCTCAATGCCGCAATCGAAGCCGCCCGCGCAGGGGATATGGGACGCGGCTTTGCCGTAGTAGCCGATGAAGTCAGAAAACTCGCCGAGCGCACCACCCAATCCACACTAGAGATCAACGAAACCATCAACGCCATTCAAACCAGCACCAGTACCGCAGCTACCATCATGAATCAAGCACTCAGCGAGGTGCAGCAAGGTGTGCAACATGCAGGTGCCGCCGCAGACTCAGTGCAAAGCAGCCACACCGCAGCCAAATCTGTACATGCCGCCATTCATGCCATTGTGGATTCACTCAAGGAACAACGCCAAGTTTGTAACTTAATCAGCCAAAATATCGAGCGAATCGCGCAAGCCAGCGAAGAAAACAATCATGCCGTACAGGCCAATGCCGAAACGGCACTTCATCTTGATCGTGAAGCGCTTAATCTAAAAACCGTAGTCGCCAAATTTAACCTATAAACCACGCAGGTGAGGCCCCCTCACCTGCTGGCTCTACTCATGCGGATTAGCCATATCCAGCAAGACGGGTTTTAACACACGCACGGCTTCTTTTGCCTCTAAGCTGATCAAAAACCCACGCTTACCACCGTTGATATAAATCAGCCCTAACTCTGCAATACTATCTTGCATATACACCGGCATGACCCGCTTCGTGCCAAAGGGTGATGTACCGCCCACCATATAGCCCGAATGCCGATTCGCCACCTCTGGCTGGCAGGGCACAATATGTTTTACTTTTAAATGCCGCGCCAAATTCTTGGTTGAAACCTCGCAATCGCCGTGCATCAGCACAATCATCGGCTGCTTTTTATCGTCTTCCATAATCAGCGTTTTAATCACCACATGCTCATCCACCCCTAACTCTCTGGCCGATGCGGCCGTGCCGCCTTTTTCTTCATAGGCATAAGGGCACTCGGTATACGCCACTTTGTGCAAGCGTAAGGTACGAATCGCTTGGGTGACCGGCATTTTTTCGCTCATTGACTACCTCTTTATTCTTCTAAAGCGTTACAATACCCGACTAAATTACTCGGGCTTAAGGCGCTTATTTCCCATGCTACCGCTTACATTTGACCAACTATCACTGAGCCCCCGCTTTGGCCGCCTACCTAGCCACTTTTACTCGCGGATTCAGCCAACCCCTCTGCCAGCGCCCTATTTAATTGCGTGGAATCAGCCGCTCGCCAGCGAGATGGGGCTAGCTATGGATGCCAGCCAGCATCCAAACTTAGCCGATTACCTCTGCGGCAATCGCTTACCCACCAATAGCGAGCCCATTGCCAGCGTGTATTCAGGCCATCAGTTTGGGGTGAATGCGGGCCAGCTTGGCGATGGACGCGCTATTTTAATTGGCGAGTTCCAAACTGCAAATGGTGATTTTTGGGAAATGCAGCTCAAAGGCGCTGGGCCAACGCCTTATTCCCGCCGTGCCGATGGCCGTGCGGTGCTTAGATCATCGATCCGTGAGTATCTATGCTCAGAAGCCATGCAAGGCTTAGGCATTCCCACCACCCGCGCCCTAGGCATGGCCGGATCAGCCCAAGGCGTTTGGCGAGAAAGCTTAGAAACCGCCGCTGTGGTCTTACGCGCGGCCCCCAGCTTTGTGCGCTTTGGCCATTTTGAACATTACCGCAACGATCTTGATTCACTGCAAACACTGGCCGATTGGGTGATTGAGCATCACTACCCCAGCGCCAGCCAAGCAAGCAATCCCTACGTAAGCCTACTAGAGCAAGTAATTGAACGCACGGCGGTGATGATTGCCAAGTGGCAGGCAGTGGGCTTTTGCCATGGGGTGATGAATTCCGACAACATGAGCATCCTAGGGCTTACCCTTGATTACGGCCCTTTTGGTTTTATGGATGGCTTTGATGCGGGCCATATTTGTAATCACTCTGATGATACGGGCCGCTACAGCTACCAAAATCAGCCAGAAATGGGGCTATGGAATTTACAATGCTTAGCCCAAGCGTTATTGCCCCTAATGGATAGAGCCGCCGCCCTTAATGCCTTGCAGCAATATCAAAGCCATTTTGAAACCCACTTTGCTGATTTACTGCGGCAAAAACTGGGTTTATTAACCTGGCAAGAAAGCGATTGGGGCTTAGTCACGCGGCTTTTTGAGCTCATGCACGCCGCCCACACCGATTGGACCTTCTTCTGGCGCAACTTAGCAAACATGGATAGCAGCCTGCGCAATCACTTTTTAGACCGCTCTGCCTATGATATTTGGCTTGCCGATTATCAACTCCGCCTCAGCAGCGAAGCGCGTAAGCCCGATGAGCGAATCGCCGCCATGAATCAAACCAACCCAAAGTATGTGTTGCGCAACTATCTGGCCGAAATAGCCATCCAAAAAGCCCGCGATGCGGGGGACTTTAGTGAAATCAACCACTTACAGCACTGCCTTATGCAGCCATTTGCCGAACAAACCGAATTTGAACACTACGCAGCGCTGCCGCCCGCATGGGCAGCACAGATTGGCGTTTCTTGCTCGTCGTAAGCAGAGTAAATATTTTCAGAACTTATTTTCTGCAACACGCCTGAAATCAAAACAGAGTAGGGGCGTTTTGGGGCATAATCGGCCCGTCATCACTCATTCCACCCCATCATGCCCGATATTTTTAGTGGCCTTGACTATGGCGTTGCCATTAGCTTGGTTCTGGCCCTTGGCTTTGTTCTTAGTTACGAATTTATTAACGGCTTCCACGACACGGCCAATGCCGTGGCGACGGTTATTTACACCAAAGCCATGCCTCCTCACCTTGCCGTCATTGCATCAGGCATTTGTAATTTCTTTGGCGTCATTTTGGGTGGCCTCGGTGTGGCGTATGCCATCGTCCACCTATTACCGGTGGAGCTACTGCTCAATGTAGGATCTGGGCAAGGGCTAGTGATGGTGTTTTCACTATTAGCGGCTGCAATTATTTGGAACCTAGGCACTTGGTATTTAGGCCTGCCTGCTTCTAGCTCGCACACGCTGATTGGATCTATTCTTGGCGTTGGCTTGGCACACGCTTGGATGAGCGACATGCCCTTGCTAGAAGGGATTAACACCCAAAAAGCCATCGACATCATGCTATCACTGCTGATTTCGCCCACCGTTGGTCTTTTGGTGGCGGGTGGTTTATTGCTACTGCTAAAAAAATTCCGTGCCGATTCACGCATGCACAACACCCCAGATGAACGCAAAGCGTTGGATGGTAAGAAACACCCTCCTTTCTGGACTCGCGTCGCCCTCATTGCTTCTGCAATGGGAATTAGCTTTGCCCACGGCTCCAACGATGGGCAAAAAGGCATTGGCCTATTGATGCTGGTTTTGATTGGTATTGTGCCTGGCAAATTTGTAGTGGATATGCAAAGCACCACCTATCAAATTGAGCGCACCCATGATGCAGCGCTGCATTTACAGCAGTTTTACAGCCGCAACAGCTACCGCCTAAATACCTATATTGACCCTAATGCGCAGTCCCCATTACCACCACAATTTAAGTGTGACACCCAGCAAACCATGCCGGCAAGCAACGAGCTAGTCAGCAAACTGGCGGGGGTTCACAATTATGAACAGCTATCCGAGGCCGAGCGCATCCGCACCCGCCGCCTCTTGCTCTGCCTTGATGACACAGCAAAAAAAGTAAGCAAATTACCTAGTATTACTTCTACAGAAAAAGCAGACCTTGATCGCCTGCGTAAAGATCTAGTGGCAACCACTGAATACGCCCCTTCGTGGGTAATTGTGGCAATAGCCCTCGCATTGGGCCTAGGCACGATGATTGGCTGGAAACGCATTGTACTCACCGTGGGTGAAAAAATCGGCAATAAAGGCATGACGTATAGCCAAGGTGTTGCGGCGCAAGTCACCGCAGCGGCGGCCATTGGGATTGCCAGCCTAACCGGCATGCCTGTTTCTACCACGCATGTATTATCTTCTGCAGTAGCAGGGACCATGTTGGCAAACCGCAGTGGCCTACAAAGCCAAACCGTCAAAAATATCTTAATGGCTTGGATATTAACCCTGCCCGTATCGATGGCACTGGCGGGCGGCTTATTTATTGGCGTAAGCCATTTAATAAAGTAAGAAGCAAAGCCATTATGCAAAAAGCCATGTCAATGACATGGCTTTTTTGTTCAGCAAAACAAAAAATGTAGGGGCGCTGCTTGCTGCGCCATAGCTAAGCAGGGCGCAGCAAGCAGCGCCCCTACCGCATATTCGCCTATATGCAATATATGTTTGAGCTAATTCAAAGGCACGCTCTGTGTTGATTCTATGCCACTGGGTAGTTTTACTTTAACCACCAATTGCGCATCGGCGGGGATGGGGCAGGCGATGGCGGATAGGGCGGCCCCAAACTGCTGCACGCCAATCGTACTTGGCACGGTAAAGGTACTCGTGCCCGATATCGCGGCGGGGTTATTGATGGCATTACCCAAGGCATCCACCAACACCGTTTGTGCAATATCTAAACCAATCTGCGTTTGGGCGGGCAAAGTATTGCCATTGCTGTCTCTTGCATCAAAGGTAAACCGGCTCAGTAGATTATTCGATACGCACAATTTACTGGCGCCCACTGGATAATTCAACACATTCGACCCCAAGCTACTCCCCGCCCAAACAATCACAATATTGCTCGATACATGGATGGTTTTGGCCACGCTAGCGGGGATACTGGCCGAGCGTAATACGCCGTTGTATTGCAGATCTGGGCCGTTATAAACGCCATCACCATTAAAATCGATAAAGGGCTCAACATAAGTGCTGCCATCTGCGGCCAGCAAGCTAAGCGGGCTACTATGCGGCACTTCATTGGCATTTAAAAAAGCCTCGCCTTGATCTGTCCAGCTCTCGCCCAGATCAAAAACGCCATTGCCATTAAGATCATTAAAGCTTTCCTCCCCCAGCATATGCGCCAGCACCGTCATTCGCCCTGCCCCAACCAGCTTTCGCCGATCTCCTGAGCTGCTCAGCGTGACTTTACATGCGCCACTGGCCATAGCGCAGCGTGGTGTAATCGTGCCAATACCGCCCTCGGTCATAAAGCTAACCGCCGAGCCATCTGGCACGGGGTTACCAAAGCGATCTGAGGCCCTCGCCGTTAGCGTAATGCTATTGCCATCGTAGCTAAAGAATTCTGGGTTTAGAATATCGGCGGCCAAGCTAAAGCCATTTTGATGCGGCAAGCCAGTAGAAATCGTCAGGGCATTGGATTGGCTGCTAATAATGGGCGATACCCCGCGCAAGCTGGCCGTTACCCGCACCACCGTACTCACCGATCCGGCATTCACCACCACCTGCACCAAGCCCGTTGCAGGCTGGCTTTGCACGGCGCTTTGCACCAGCGAGATACCCCCAACGCTGGTATTTAAAGAAAAATCAACCCACTGCCCACCGATGGGGCTGCCTTGTAAATCTTTCACTTTAAATTGTAAAACTGAACTGGTGTTACCCCCAGTACCCGGCAAGGAGATTGTTTCTGGCACGGCACTGATAAACTCAATATTGCCTGCGGCTGCAGCTTGCACCGTTAAGCTGGCTTTCACCGAGCGGCTAATCCCGCCCAAGGACGCCGTGACGGTGATGTCATCGACATTGGCGCATGATTTATCTTGGTAGGTGGCCGAGGCTGTGGCTGTTTTTAGCCCATTGACACTACTAAGCACAGAAAGCACAGGGGATGCGAGTAGCGCTTTGCCCGCCTCTGCGCAGGGGGAGCTAAAGCTAACACTAACGGGCGTTTCTAAGGCCAAACCCGTCTCGCTATTGATCAAATCAACCGACACCCCCACGCTGCCGCCCGCAGAGATAGTGCTTAGATCAAGCCTTGGAGCGCTCAGACTAAAATTAAGTGCTCTTACACTGTAATTAAACGCACCGGTATAACTTTTGCCTTCCACGTCTATCGTGGCATTGATGGCATCCGCCCCCGTATTGTCATTTGTAATCAGCTGCGACTGCGCTTTACCCGAGGCATCGGTTAATACGGTTTCGGGACTAATTTTGCTTAAAGAAGACGTAGCAACGCTGAGTTTAACCACCCGATTACTCAGCGGAACCCCCTTAGCATCGGTCAGAGCCACGGCCAAAGTGGCGATTGAATTGGCATAAACGGTGGTCACCGTCTGCCCACTGGCGTTTTGTAATGAAACAGAGAGTTGCGCAGCACCACTGGCCACCGCCACCGAGCTAGCCGTTGTCCCCGTTGACTCACTGGCACCGCCACCACAAGCGGCCAAAAATCCCAATAGCAGCAATATCAGCAAGCCCCGCATCGCCCCACCCATACATTGTCATCTTAGTGGCATTTATAGCAAAGCAATCGCAAGCTAGCTTGTCAGTTTTGTGCGGGGTTAAAAACAACTACAGTAGAGGCGTGCTTACTACGCTCTCACAACAAACTGAAATGGCATTAAATATCCGCCAATTCTTTGATATGCGCGGCCACGCTGCGCCCTAGAGCTGAAAGATCGTAACCACCCTCCAAAAAGGAAACCACCCGCCCCGCTGCGTGCTGCTCGGCCACTTTCATCAGTTGCTTAGTCACCCACGCGTAATCAGACTCGACCAGCCCCATGGTTGACATTTCGTCTTCTAAATGCGCGTCAAACCCTGCTGAAATCAAGATCAGCTGCGGTGCAAAATCATGCAAAATCGGCAGCCATTTTTCTAACACCAAGTCACGAAACTGCACGCCCGTGGTGCCACGTGGCATAGCAAAATTATGCATATTGCCACCGCGTGGCACATCGCCCGAATAGGGGAAAAAAGGGTGTTGGAAAAAACTCACCATAATGACCTTATCGTCATCACACAAAATATCCTCAGTGCCATTGCCGTGGTGTACATCAAAATCCACAATCGCCACGCGCTCTAAGCCATATTGCTCAGTGGCGTGCCTAGCCGCAACAGCCACATTATTAAAAAAGCAAAAACCCATCGCATTATTTTTTTCAGCATGATGGCCAGGTGGGCGCACCCCACAGAAAGCATTGGCCGCCTTGCCTTGCATCACGGCATCTACCGCCGCAATCCCCGCGCCAGCCGCATGATAGGCCGCGCGCAGGGTAAAGGGGTTCATAGCGGTATCAGGATCAGCATGCACAAAGCCCTGCGTAGGCGAGATCAAGGCCAGCCTATCGAGGTAATCTAAACCATGCACCCGTGCCAATTGCTCACGCGTGGCTGCTGGCGCTTCAATATGCAATAGAAAATCCCAGATTCCAGCAGCCATTAAGCGATCTTTAATCGCCTCTAGGCGCTCTGCACACTCGGGGTGGCCTTTGCCCATGCTATGCATGATACAAGCGGGGTGAGTGATGTAAGCGCTAGGGCCGCTACTCATGTGAAGCTCCATTTTTTCTCCAATCAGGCCATTTAAGCCGGTTGCTCGCAGATTCCGCATACTGAGCAAGGGATGGTTTTGCTGTCTATATAGTAGGTAGCAGGCAAATTTAAGCTGACAGTCTACTCATAAAAAGCAGGCATCAAGCATGACGATTAGTTTACGCCACAGGCAAACAGCGTGGCAATGAAAGCAGGTAGACAGCTTGCCTTTCATAAACATTCACTGAGCACTAAAATAAAAATAATATTTAGCCCTCTAAGGGCCAGTGACACAAAGCCACTTAAAACGATTTATCAGCGGCCATGCCGAGCCAACAACCCTATGGAAAGCCCATCATGACCCCTCGCTTACCTGCGGTGCTTAAGCAACTTGAAGCAATCATTTTGGGTAAGCCCATCCAAATTCGCCAAGCGCTATCTTGCCTTTTGGCCCAAGGGCATTTATTGATTGAAGATCTACCTGGCGTTGGCAAAACCACACTCGCCCACGCCCTAGCCCGCACGCTAGGGCTTAAGTTTCAGCGGGTACAATTCACCAGCGATTTACTCCCTGCCGATCTTACCGGGGTATCGATTTACGATAGAGAAAACCAACGCTTTCAGTTTCACCACGGGCCACTTTTTACCCAATTATTGCTAGCCGATGAAATCAACCGTGCCTCACCCAAGACCCAATCGGCACTATTAGAGGCGATGGAAGAGCGGCAAGTCACCGCCGATGGCACCACTTGGCCCCTGCCCGAGCCTTTTTTTGTGATTGCCACCCAAAACCCATCGCATCAAATAGGTACATTTCTACTGCCCGAATCTCAGCTCGACCGATTCTTAATGCGTATTGAATTAGGCTACCCCGATTCCACGGCAGAGCGCGCCATGCTGGCCGGATCAGATCGCCGCCATTTGATTGAAACACTCCCTGAAACCATCAGCAGCAATGATTTGCAAAGCAGCCAAAACGCCGTGCGCGATGTGCATGTCGCCCCCGCCCTGCTCGATTATGTGCAAGCGCTGATTGCTGCATCGCGCCAACCAGGGCGATTTATGTGTGGATTATCACCGCGTGCGGCGCTTGGCTTGATTCAAGCTGCCCGCGCTTGGGCTTGGCTAGATGGCCGAGATTTAGTTTTACCCGAGGATATCCAAGCCGTATTTGTGCCCGTCACCCAGCATAGATTAGTGATGGCAGGCAGCGGCAAGGCCGCGCTAGAAATGGTAAAAACTTTGATGGATGAAACGACGATTCCCTAAGGACTTGCCAAAGCAGATCATTTTAGTAGGGCGGGTGAAACCCGCGAGCCATGCTAAAAAACGCGGGTTTCACCCGCCCTACGATAGGGAACCTCAAAAAACCCACCTGATCTCATAATACTGCGTTGCGCATTAAAAAATCTCCTTACATATCAAACATATGCAGCGTCGATTTTTTTTAATGCGCGCCTTGTCTTATTTAGTAGATAGGTTTTTCGAGGCCCCCGATATTGGTAAGGAGGTTAAGCAAGAGGCATAGTCAGGATCCTTTATGCCATTAACTTAAATCAATCGGTAGGCCGTGAGGCCATTACACAGGGAAGTTTTTTTACCAAACCGGCAATCTCCCACACCACTTTGCTTCCTTTAGAAGTTTATCTATGCCCAAACTAAAATGGTTGTCTCAACGCCGCGAGCAATGGTTTAGTCGGCGGCATCCCTCACAAAATAGCGCCCAAACGCTAAAGTATGATCGCATCTATATTTTGCCCAGTGGCTTTGGCTATGCGTTTACCTTTACCGCCTTACTGGTTTTAATTGGGGCGATTAATTACCAGCTTAGCTTGGCTTATTTATTTGCCTTTACCTTATTGGGGCTAGGCCACGCCATCTTGCTACGCACATTTAGAAATTTATTAAAACTGCGTTTGCAGCTTTTTGATGCTCCCGCTGTTTTTGCAGGTGAAACAGCTTATTTTCCTTTACAACTTAACAATCCTAATCGGCTAGCTAAGCGCGCTATTTACTTTTACTTTAAGCAAAAAATTAAACCACTAGCTTTAGAGTGTGGTGTCATTGAGCGCGATGCGCATCTCAGCATTCCCCTGCTTAGCCAGCGCCGTGGCTGGCTGCTTGCGCCCACCTTGCATCTTTCTAGCCATTATCCAATGGGCCTTTGCCATGCTTGGAGCTATCTCAATAGCACCGCCCGCTGCTTAGTTTGGCCTCATCCAGAGATTGACCCACCGCCTTGGGCCCCCTCATTAGGTGGCGGGCATACGGCGCAAATAGGCATGGGTGAAGAAGACTTTGCTGGGCTGCGCCCCTACACCCCAAGCGATTCCTTGCGCAGAATTGCATGGAAGCAAGCCGCACACAGCGAAACCTTACCCGTTAAGTTTTTTGATGCAGAAGGGCTATCGCCACAAGTGTTTAATTGGGATCAGCTTAATGAATTAGATAGCGAGGCAAGGCTATCAAGACTGGTGGCATGGATATTAGCCGCCGAGCAAATGGGCGTACCCTATGGCTTGGCCCTACCGCATATGCAGATTGATGCGGCAAAAGGCGCTGCGCATCAAATCAGCTGCTTAAACGCCTTGGCGCTGTTTGAATGAATACCTCACTTGAACGCCGACCCTTGCAATATTTGATCGCCACTTTTGCACTGGTGCTACTGCCGCATGGCTTGCAATTTAGCCCTTGGCTCACACTGGCATTGGGTGGCTTGCTGCTGTGGCGCGCTTGGATCAGCTATCGCGGCCATACTCTGCCCTCTACCGCTGTGCGCTTTTTATTAGCCCTTGGCTTATTTGCTCTGATTTGGCTGGAATATCAAAGCCTGATCGGCCGCCAAGGCGGTGTGGCGGCCTTAGCCAGCCTTGCCACCGTTAAGCTGTTTGAAACCCGCAGCCAGCGCGATATTAAACTTGTCAGCCTCTTGGCTTATTTCTTAGTAGGTGCGGGATTTTTAATTGCCCAATCGCAATGGATTTTACTTTGGGCTATTTTGGCCATGCTGGCCATTACTGGGCAGCTTATGCAATGGCAAAGCACACAAGCATGGTGGGCGCTCAGCAAGCAACTGCTGCTGATGCTGTTAGAAGCCCTACCTATCGCCATTTTATTATTTTTCTTTTTTCCCCGGCTGACCCCGCTATGGAGCATGCCGGATGAGCAACTAAGCGCGCGCACCGGCCTATCAGATGAAATGCGCCCCGGCAATTTTAGCCAGCTAGCCAAAGATCAAAGCGTGGCGTTTCGGGTGGAATTTGAAGGCGCCATTCCCAAGCCTGCCGCACGCTATTGGCGTGGCCCCGTGTTTGATTTTTTTGATGGTGAAGGCTGGCAGCAGCCCAGCATGGATCAAACCGGAGGCCCTAGCATTGAAACTCGTGGCCCACTACTGGCCTACACCATGACAATGGAGCCACACAATCGCAATTGGCTATTGGCACTCGATATTCCTGAATCGCTACCCGATACCGCCATGCTCAGCAACCGCATGCAAGCAGTGAATAGCAGCCCCATTACCGAACGCCAACGCTATCGCATTGAAAGCCATAGCGCATGGAAAACCACCAGCGATGACACGCTGCCTGCCGCATTACAACTCCCCAAGGCGGGCAATCCAGAGGCCAGAAAGCTTGCCGCCAGCTGGAGTACGCTTCCACCCATAGAGCGCGTCAATCGTGGCCTGCAATGGATACGCAATGGTGGCTACAGCTACACAGTTAGCCCGCCGCTGATGAATGGCACTAATAGCATCGATTCGTTTTTATTTAAGTATAAACAAGGCTTTTGCGAGCATTACGCAGGGGCATTTACTTTTTTGATGCGCGCCGCTGGCGTTCCCAGCCGCGTAGTGGGTGGCTATCAGGGCGGCCAATGGAATCAAAACGGCCAATATCTTATTGTGCGCCAAGCCAATGCCCACGCATGGACCGAAGTATGGCTAGCAGGCAATGGCTGGCAGCGCGTAGACCCTACGGCGATGGTAGCCCCCGCCCGGATCAACGAAGGCTTAATGAATGGTTTCAATAATGCAGATGCCTTGCCCTTTATGGGCGGTGCGCCCCCTGCATGGCTGCAAGATTTACGGCTGCACTGGGACAGCCTAGTTAACAACTGGAATCAATGGGTCATTGGCTACGATATGCGCAAGCAAATGCAGCTATTTAAAAAACTAGGCATTGATGAAGTGTTATCCAGTGAATTTATCCTACGTATGCTGTTAGCGATAAGCGTGGTACTTATTACTTTATTTTTAATTGCCACCCGCAGCGCCAAGCCTAAGCAAGATGGAGCAAGCCAGCTCTGGCAGCAGTTTTGCCGCAAATTAGCCAAGCGGGGCT
Organism: Iodobacter sp. CM08; assembly: GCF_033446605.1. Taxonomy (NCBI): domain Bacteria; kingdom Pseudomonadati; phylum Pseudomonadota; class Betaproteobacteria; order Neisseriales; family Chitinibacteraceae; genus Iodobacter; species Iodobacter sp. CM08. The sequence continues at coordinate 155,154 of NZ_JAWQUO010000006.1, forward strand.
GTATTCGCGCCCCCAATGAAGGGCCTCTTACATTTAGCCTACGTGCCAGCTTGCTATGGCCTGAGTACAATAACGCCATAAATTACATTGCCCAACAATATATCGCCACAAGATACGGAGGGGATGCCGAGGCACTACTTAAGTTGCAGCAAGCAGTACGTCATTTTCACTCATGACCTACTGCAAGCTGGGCTGTTATGATAAGCGGCAGGTATTGTGACGTGGATCAAGCTAGCCATACCGTATGACCCGCCCTACGATATTTCAACGCTTGCAATAGATAGATCTAAGTTGATCGCTTAAGGTTTAACGATCAACAGTACCCTTAAGTTGATAGGATTGGGGTACCCCCATTTTCTCTGTAAACCGCTGTGGATGCCTGTGGGATCGAGGGTTTAAAATTTAACTCAATCCTGCATATGACCCAATATTTACTAAGCGCACATGGATTAAACCCGCCAGATAAAAACACACTGCTATATAAGCAGTGGCTTTCATACCTGACCAACCCCCAACAAACCACACCCCACGCCAACAAATATCCGCGTGGGCCAGCACACAGCAGCTAAACCGAGCCTAAATTATGTCCTCTTACTTACCCGAGCCATCCTTTCGCCACGATCAGCAAAGCCACATTGGTGTGCTTTTAGTTAACCTAGGTACACCAGAAGCCCCCACCCCAGCAGCGATTCGTCCCTATTTACGGCAGTTTTTATCTGACCCACGCGTGGTAGAAATACCAAGAGCGGTGTGGTGGGTGATTCTTAACGCCTTTATCCTGCCTTTTAGGCCTAAAAAAACCGCTGCCAAATATGCAAGTGTATGGATGAGCGAAGGTTCCCCTTTAAAAGTCTGGACACAAAGGCAGAGTAAACTTTTAAAAGGCTGGCTAGGCGAGCAAGGCCACAAAGAGGTTTTAGTAGACTATGCCATGCGCTATGGCCAGCCCTCGATTGCAGCGCAGATGGCTAAGCTGAAAGCCGCTGGCTGCGATAAATTACTGATTTTGCCGCTCTATCCACAATATTCAGCCAGCACCAGCGCCACCGTAGTTGATGAAGTAGGCCGCGTGCTGGCCCAATATCGCAACCAGCCCGCTATCCGTACCCTGCGTGGTTTTCATGATGACGCAGGCTATATCAAAGCCCTTGCCGAGCAAGTACGCAGCTATTGGCAAGCAAAGGGGCGAGGCAACCATTTACTCATCAGCTTTCACGGCGTGCCGCGCTACACCTTGGATAAGGGCGATCCGTACCACTGCTATTGCCGCAAAACGGGGCGTTTATTAGCCGAAGAACTCGACCTTGCCGAATCAGAATATACCGTGGCGTTTCAATCTAGATTTGGCCGTGCAGAATGGTTGCAACCTTATGTAACCGCCACCTTGCATAAGCTGGGCAAGGCCAACACCGGTAGGCTAGATGTAATCTGCCCTGGGTTTGTAGCTGACTGCTTAGAAACACTTGAAGAAATCGCAATTGAAGGAAAACAGGACTATTTACAGGCCGGTGGTAAGGAGTACCACTACATCCCCTGCCTGAATGATTCCCCTCTTTGGATAGATTCTTTAGCAGCGCTGACAAAAAAAGAGCTTTCTGGCTGGCTACTTACTGACAACACTGCTATAGACAATACACAACAATGCACATTAAGCAGAGCCCAAGCTTTAGGTGTGCAAAATTAACTTGGGTATTGATGAAATTACAGTTAAACTGACGGTAAGCTTATTCTTACAAAACGAGGTTCAGACCATGAGCACAAAGCTCTTTCTCGCTGAAGACGACCTAATTCTCGCTGATGCTCTGAAAACTAGCCTGTCTCAGGCTGAGTTTCAGGTTGATTGCGTTAATGACGGCGCTCTTGCCTTACAAATTTTACTGCACAACGACTACGAAGTTGTGGTGTTGGACGTTGGCTTGCCAAATATGGATGGCTTGCAAGTTTTAAAAAACGTTCGTCAGCACAAACCTTCCCTACCTATCCTGATCCTGACGGCTCTGGATGGCTTGGAAGATCGCGTAGCCGGTTTAGATGCAGGTGCCGATGATTACCTTGCCAAGCCATTTGAGTTCTCTGAACTTGAAGCGCGTTTGCGTGCCCTGCTTCGCCGCAGCAAAATCTTACCGCAATCCGTGCAACAGCTCGGTAACTTGCGTTTAGATCGCGCTGGTCAACGTGCTTGGTGCAATGACACGCCGCTAGATCTTTCTGCCCGCGAACTCACCGTACTCGAAATATTGATGTCTAATATTGATCGTGTGGTGACCAAAGAGCAGATCGTTGGCGAGCTAGGTTCCGAAAATGCTGAAGTGGGCCTTAACGCCATTGAAGTTTACGTTCACCGCTTACGCAAGAAGCTAGATCCTTGTGGCGTTGTGATCCGTACCATCCGTGGTCTTGGCTATTTACTCGAGAAGCAACCTCCTCAAGCGCAGGATGTTGAGGGGTAAGTTCTCTATCAAGCGACAGCTCCTCCTGTGGTTACTTATACCGCAGGGGGTGCTTTGGCTTGCCGGTGCGTTCTTGAGCTACAACGTAGCCAAGTACTACACCAATACGGTAATCGACAATAGTCTGCTCCAAACCGCGCGCGCCATTGCCCGCCAAATCAAGCCGCAAGATAACGGCCTGATTATTGATTTTCCTCGCGCTTCACAGCTATTGCTTGAAGACGATTCCGACGAACACCTTTATTATATGGTGACGCTCAGCTCTGGCGGCGTCATCCTTGGTAATAGCCAACTACCCCCTTCGCTCAATCATAAAAAACCCGACAATAAAGCGGTTTTTTACGATACCAATGTCCAAAGCGAAGCAATGCGCATTGTCTCGCTGTATTTCCCCATGGAGATTGCTAATAAACAGCAATGGCTACACGTACAGCTCGGCAAAAGCACCCAAATACGCAATAAACTCTCTAGAGAGATTTTAATCGCCATCGCCGCACCGCTGGCCATACTGATTTTTATTATGAGTCTATTGGTTTGGTGGGGAATCAACCGTGGGCTACGCCCGCTGGCCCGCCTACAACGCCGCGTAGAAGAACACTCTGGCCAAGATCCATCACCACTATTATTAGATGACGAGCCAGAAGAAGTCGGCGCGCTTACCTCTGCGCTCAACCATTTACTCAGCAGCACCAATGAAAGCGTAGCCAGACAACGCCGCTTTATTGCCGATGCTGCCCACCAATTACGCACCCCCTTGGCAGGGCTAAAATCGCAAACCGAGCTGGCCATGCGTGAAACCACGCCAGAAGGCCTAAGCAACCGGCTCACCATGGTGCATACCAGCGCCAACCGCAGCATTCACCTAGTAAATCAGCTACTGACACTGGCCAGATCAGAGCCAGACAGCGCCAAAGGCATGCCACGCGTTGCGCTAGATTTAGCCAAAGTCATCCGTGAGCTTACCGCAGAATGCGTACCCCGCGCCCTAGCTGCAGGCATGGATTTAGGCTGTGACACCCACTTATCCGAAGCCCCCATGAACGGCAACTCCGCCTTGCTGCGCGAGCTATTTACCAACCTGATCGAAAACGCTATCAAATACATACCACGCGGCTGCAACATCACCGCCCGCCTCAACATTGAAGGCGAATACTATGTAGTGGAAGTAGAAGACGATGGCGCAGGCATCCCAGATTCAGATAAAGAACGCGTGTTCGAGCGCTTCTACCGCCGTGAACAAACCGGCAATGGCTGCGGCCTAGGCATGGCCATCGTCAAAGAAATCACCGAACGCCATAAAGGCAGCATTGAGCTACGCGATGCAGACCCCCACGGCCTGATCGTGCGAGTGATGTTGCCTAGGCATTAGGCCTAACCTCATCGCCGCTTTAGGCTGCGAACACGCACCAAAAGCACAGATCCTCTCTGATTTATCTATCCTTACCCCCCCCTAAGCATCACACCACGGTAGGGCGGGTGAAACCCGCGAGCAATGCAGATAAATACATAACTTGCCCCTCCTAAGATGCATCAAAACCCACCGACAAACGCTTAGGCGCTTTAGCCTCTGCCACCCCGCTTATCTAAGGAAAATCCAGCTTTAATACCTGCTAAAAAAAGAAACAGCAAAGCAAACTACGCCTTATTTAGCACTAAAGCCTACACACTCTTTGCAACCGAAAGATGGATAAAGAAAAGCACGATGTCATCCGTCGCCATTTCTTTTAGATGACGTAAGCGATGAAATTAGATAAAGTAGTGCATAAACTTGCTCAATGCGAATGCTAAAGTGCCGCGACAACGGGTCGTCCTTATCGCTTTCACGATAGGGAATCTCGAAAAACCTATCTACTAAATAAGACAAGGCGCGTATTAAAAAATCGACACTGCATATGCTTGAATATGTAAGGAGATTTTTTAATGTGCAACGCAGTATTATGAGATCAGATGGGGGTTTCTAAGTTCCCTGAATTATATCGGACTATGCTTTTGAACCATTTCAGTGGCAAACCCCTTACTTTTACGTTAGGCCGCTTTTAAAATGTATTCTAGCGGCCTAATTCCCACCCCCACCGTTCTCCAACTTTGGATTAAAAAATGAATCTTCTTTGGTTTCTTATTGTCGGCGTAATTGCTGGCTGGCTGGCTGGACTATTGGTAAAAGGCGGCGGCTTTGGCCTCTTAGGGGATCTTGTCGTTGGCGTAATCGGCGCATTTGTCGGCGGTGCCCTGCTCCCCGCGCTAGGCATCTCGGTTGGCGGCGGTCTGATGAGCAGCATTATCGTCGCCACTATCGGAGCCGTTGTATTGCTGTTTATAGTGCGCCTTATAAAGCGAGCGTAATCAGCCTAAGCAATCGTTCAAGCGGGCTGCATTTGGCAGCCCGCTTTACTCCCGCCATAGGCACCACATGGCACTAGATCAGTCACTTGTAGAGCTCGCAATACAGCAGGCACTCTCACGGTTCCCAACGGGCTACGCTGGTGCAGCGGCGATTCGAACCGATTCTGGCCAAACGTTTACCAGCGTTTGCTTTGACACGCCCAACTCTGGGGCAAGCCTATGCCACGAAACAGGGGCCTATTGCGAGGCAAATCGGATTGGGGCCAGAGTAGTGGCCTCTGTATGCGTCTCTCGCAGCCAAGCTGGCAGGCCATTCCTTATTCTGGCGCCATGTGGCATCTGCCAAGAGCGACTTGCTCTTTGGGGCCCCGATGTTGAGGTGGCCGTTGCCGTCCCCGGACAGCCAGGAGAATGGCAGCCCAAGAGGCTATCTGAGTTGCAACCGCACTACTGGCGCAACGCTGTCACCGATGCTGGAGAATAAACGACTCACACCGTTGCTCATCCTGAAGCTAAGCCCATCAGCCTTAGTTAATCTCGTAACAACAAAGGCCTAGCACGCCAGTCAAACGGCACTGGCCACAGGGCCTTGTTTTGCACCATCCCAGAGTTCAGCCCCTTACTTTTAACGTTAGAGACCTCAAAACCACATATACCCTTACCGAGATCCTATGAACTACAAACTATCCCTTACCGATGTAGCGGACGAGCAAGTTCGCAAAGCCATTCTTGGCCCGCTGGTTGAATACAACACCAGCCAAGCTGGCCCTGGAAATGGCCGCCCACTCGTTATCACAATAGCTGACGAGGATGGCAAGATCGTTGGCGGCCTTTGGGGCTATACGGGTTACGAATGGCTATTTACGCAACTTCTGCTTGTCCCCGCATCTCACCGAGGAGAAGGCATCGGCTCTAAGCTCCTTGGTATGGCAGAGGAAGAGGCCATTTCCAGAAGTTGCACTAGCGCATGGCTAGATACTTACGAGTTTCAAGCCAAAGGCTTCTACGAGCGTATGGGCTACACCTGCTTTGCCGAGCTTCCAAATTACCCAACTGGATACTCACGCTACTTTATGAAAAAGAGCCTGCGCGGTGCAGCACACACCGCCTAGCCTTTCCATCGAGAGGTCATGCCCAGCAAACGGAGCAATCAAAGGCACCACGCGTCATTGATTGCAAATATTGATTCATCTGCGGGTGTATAAAACCGCACACTTTTCCACTGAACACGCCTCCCCCGAATGCTTTTATTGGAAATCTAGAGGTTTTGAGTGCACCACCGCTAACTAACGCCATCTTTGCCTTGGTTCTAAGCAATTTATTTTAATTACTTATCCTATGAATGACGCACTGGATGATGACAACGCGTCACCTGTTCGTGCTTTATATGTTTTCCGTGGACTGCGTTTTTATATTTTGCTGCGTAACATCACCCACTAAGATTTCCCGTATGGCACGGCAATTGTAATATACAAATTAAATCATTGACTAACTTCAGCAATACATCCAAATATTATCAATAAATACCTGCCGCATATTTAATACACTAAACTTATACACTCCCCAACCCCAAGCCATTCTCTTTTCACTAGTATCAGGCTAACTCAATGAGACTACCGTTTTCAATTCAAGTTTTCCTCGTTTCAAACAATATGAATGGTAGAAAGTATTTACTCCTTCAGCGTAATGCTCGGCCAGAACTTGCACTGCCGGATTTCTGGCAGGGTATATCAGGTGCATTGGAAGCAGGTGAATCTCATGAGCAAGCTGCTATTCGGGAGATTTTTGAAGAAACTGGAATTGTAGCTAGCGCAGTTATGCCAAGCGGCTATAAGCAAACCTACCCCATTAAGCCGGAATGGCGAGCCCAATATGGACTGGAGCCAACGGTGGTTCAGGAGCGCGTTTTTTACTGCTATGTTTCTGAACACGTCAATTTACGACTCTCTTCAGAACACAAAGCGTATCAGTGGCTGATATATGAAAAGGCAAAAGCGCTGCTTACCTTTGGGCAAAATGCTGCGTGCCTGGGGTCTGTTGAGTTCTGTATCAAAAATGCCATAGAGACGGCCAGTCCAGCAGTCAATACAGGCGTTAAGTAATTGAGCACCGCCTTTGTATGATGTAGGCTGCTAAATATGGACACCTTCAATTGAGATAAAATCATCTCTGGAGGTAAGTCATGGCAAGTCGTTATACCGCTGCATTTCGTGCAGAAGCCGTTAAATTAGTACTCGAACAA